>NZ_JBNGOT010000001.1:0-80249 GCF_050589705.1 Sunxiuqinia rutila | reverse complement strand
ATTACATCGCTGGGATCGCGGCGCGTTACGCCGGCTTCGTAACCAATTCCAGTAACTTCTTCGAAAGTAAATTCTGTATTTGAAAACTTTTCCTTTATTGATTTAATTGATTGACCTGCTGAAGAAAATGAATATAAAAGGGCAAGACCAACAATTACAATGGTTACTATTTTTCTCATCTTTTTCATTTACAATAATCCGGTTTCCTCAATCTTCAACATTGTAGACAGTAAATTCCTTAATCTGCGGGGTCCCCCTCGATTCAGAAATTTGCAGTCGTATTTTAGAAAAATCGATCGCATCAAAACGATGGATAAATTTATGCCCGATACAAGAACCTTCAAAGATCGTTTGCCAGCCATTTTTAGTCTTTCCTTCCAAAACAAATTTCCGAACACGCTCTCCTTTAGCAATATCTTCCAATAAAACGATCTGATTTACTTTTTGCGTTCTAGGAAGCTTCAGAGTTAATCTTTCTCCGGTTCCTGAAGTGGTAGCAACCGGACTTGAGAACCTTCGTTTTATTTCATCGCCAAATTCTTTCAGGCGTTTTACATCCGGTTCGGGCATTAAACCATCCGGGTTAGGCGTTACCCCCAAAATCAGGCTGGTGTTATGACCAACTGATTTGTAGTACTTTTCAATCAATGTCTCCAACGGGAAAATCGTACTTTCACGGTTGGGCTCCCAAAACCAATCGTGCCCTCCATTGCCTCTTAAAGGAGCATCGCTCATAGCAGGCATGAAATATTTGCCATCCGGGACACCGGTTTTTAACATCTGAAAATTATTCGCATAGATCTCCTTCTTGGCTGATTCTCCCGCACCTGTGGAAGGATACGGAAATGTACTCCAGCAAGGATACGGAACCGTTCCGCTTTCACTGCCTCCCCAGCGCATGTCGGCTCGTTGCAGGTTGTGGTAAAACAGACAATTGGGCTGGTATTTTTCGAAAACCGATAACACATCTGGGCCTCCTTGTTCCGGACCATGAGCACCACCATCAAACCAAACCATTGCCCAATCTCCATAGTTGGTGAAAATCTCCTTTACAATTTTTTCGATCATGGTGTTGTAATGCTTCTGCCTGTTTTGTGCAAACTCATTAGCGCCATGCACATTAAAGTCATGAATACCGTAAAAAGCATTCCAACGCGTACCAATATATACACCGGGAAGTATCCCATATTTTTCGCATGAGGCTTTAAAATCGCGCAAAATATCGCCTTTACCATCCTGCCACTTCAAAGCTTTCATACAATAGGGGGTGGCATCGCTTTGATGGAAAAAGAATCCGGTTTCGTGGCTCACGGTAAAAATGGCGATTTTAAACCCTCCATCTTTTAACGATTTAATCCACTGGTCCATGTCGTACTTTTGCGGATTAAAGCTATTATAATCCTTTACGGGTGTAATTCGCGCTTCTTTTTGCACATAAAATTCACCGTCAAAAACATGCAAATCCCAGCAAACCAATGCTGCCAGTTCGGCATTTTGCCACTGAAGCTGGGGCGGGGTTGGTAGCGGAAGTTGTGATTGTGCTATGGCTTGATTAGAGCAAAAAAATAATCCGATGAAAAAGATCCAAGCCTGTAACAAAAGAAGGTAACTTTTTAAGTTAGTTGCATTCATGACTTTGGTTTTTATTAGTAGATAAATATTGAGCCTTGCTGCATCACAATTACACAACAAGGCTCAATTTAATATTATAATCTGGTTAATATCCTGGATTCTCAGGAGCCAGATTTGGATTATTTGAGATTCTGGAAATTTTTATCGGCATATAATAATGCTGCGAACCAAAATAGCGGATTCTTCTATCACTATCATCCACCACATTCACTTCGTATTTCTTAGTATCCCAATCGAAATAAACTTTCATACCTCCACGTTTTTCACTTAATTTTTCTTCAGCGATACGCCAGCGACGATAATCCCAGTATTTGTGATCTTCGAACATTAATTCTACATCTCTTTCATGAACGATATCATCAAAAGTAACTGTTTCCAATGCCGGCATTCCTGCTCTTTCCCTGATCTGGTTTAGGGCAGCCAGTGCTTCTCCCGGTTTATTCAATTCGTAAGCAGCTTCTGCCTGATTTAGCAATACTTCACCGTAGCGGTAAATAATCTTATCTACGTCGTCTTCATTATCCTTAACCTGAGTGCCAAGAGGCTCATTCAGGAATTTTTTGATTGTCAAACAAGTTCTGTCCTGGAATCTTGACCAGGGAGATTTAGCGAACCATTCGAATCCATTGTATTCGCCTACTAACTCCTGCTGAGTATTCAATACTCCATCAACATAAGTACCATCGTGGCAATAAATAGGATAACCGGCAAACATAGCTCCCGGGTATATAACAGAGGCATGGAAGCGAGGATCTTTGTCTTTCCATAGCTCATCAAAATCTACCAGTTGATCGCTTTCAAGTAAAGAGCGGTCATCCTGACCTGATCTTCCATCAATATAATCATAATCCAAGGCTACTTCTAAGTAGACCATTACTTCTGCTCCCCAGGTTACTCTTGTTTCAGTACCCGGCCATGCAAATTTCGAGAAGTTGTGGCCCTTTTTATCAAGTCCATTAAACTTCTCAGCAAAAATTACCTCAACATTGTCTTCATCCAGAAATAACATCTGATAATTTGTTGCTTTATCAGACTCAGCGTTGTACAAAGCATAGCCTCCATTTGCTATTTCCTTTGATGCATCGTATGATTTTTGGTAGTACGATTGAGCTTCAGCGGATGGAATACCCAGCAGTCCATTTAACTGTACTTCTCCATACTTGGCAATACTCCCGGCATAAAGCATGGCACGCGAACGAAATGCGTAAACAGCATATTTATTTACCCGACCATTGCCCATTGTTGATGCGTCGGGCAAAATCTGAATAATTGCTTCCGTTTCAGCATCGATAAAATCATATATTTCCTGTTCGGAGTTTCTCGACACATACAACGTTGAATCCGTTTCACTTTCAGGAATATCCTGCGCTTCCGTAATTAATGGAACTCCACCATATCTTTTAACCATTTCGAAATATGTGAAAGCACGTAAAAATCTGGCTTCAGCAATCCTTATTGCTTTCAGGTCATCATCCATTCCAGAAACATTTTCGGATGCAGAAAGCTTTTCGATAAACTCATTAATATTACGGATATGAGAATACTGCCACAGTGAAACGATTCCATCATCGGATGAAGTCATTAACTGATGATCCACATAGTTGGCCTGTCCGTACCAGTCACCACGGTCGCGGGCCTCACCTCCCAAAAGCATTTCCCGCATAAATTCGTATACGTACCCTCCACCATGGTACTTAAAATAGGTATTAGCATACAAACTATTAAGATTTGCATTTACAAGAGGGGCGCTAGTAAATACTGCCGATTCGGCAATTTTATCCAGAGGCTCACGGTCTAAAATTGAATCCTGGCACGAGTTCCCAATAAAAACAATAGCCAGTAAATATAGTATTATCTTATTTTTCATAATAGGCAGCTTTTTCTGTTATTCTAATGTAATGTTCAAACCAAGCGAGAATGATTTATACTGCGGAATATAACGTCCGTTGTAATTCCCACCACGTTCAGGATCAATCTCAAAATCTGATAATTTATCAAATGTCAGCAAATTATATCCAGCAAAATAGACCCGAGCATTTGAAAGTCCTTTCACTTTATTGAGTAGGCTCTTTGGAAGCGAATATCCAATGCTTAAATTTTTAAGGCGGATATATCCGGCAGAGAAGGTGTTTATTGTTGAGGTTTTTGAGATATAACCACCGGCACCGGCACCGTCAGTCAGGCGCGGAAACTTAGAATTTGGATTTTCAGGAGTCCAGCGACCATCGAATAAAAACTGGGGTATATTTCCACCATCCTGTCCACCGCCAACAGGGAAAAGCATATGATCACTAATAACGATATCATAGTTTGTTGCACCTTGCCATAACATCGAAACATCGAAATTTTTCCAGTAAGCATTACCATTTATTCCGTACATGATTTCAGGTGTACTTCCGCGCCCTATTTCAACTTGGTCTCTCCAATCAATCACACGATCATCATTTTGATCAACATACTTTGGTAGACCTGCAGCCAAAGTGCTGTTGGGACTTGCTGAATTATCATAGTTAATTCCTGATGTTTGAGTCCAAGCAAGGTCTTCGTCGGTTAACCAACCATCCACTTCGTATCCGTAACGGATGTTGGTCCATCGATCGGTTTTTGTGTATAGCCTGGCTTCATCTTCGTCTTCGTATTCCTGCTCTTCAACCCGAACATATTTAGCACGTGTCCATGAAATATTTCCTGAAAGGTTGTATTTGAAATCGTTGATCTGATTCGAGTGTTTCACTACGAGTTCGAATCCTCGGTTGTCTATAGCTTCCAGATTCTCCTGTGGCAAAGTCGCCCCAAAAGTATTGGGTAATGTAGATAATCGAGTGGCAAGAATATCGTCTCTCAGGCGGTAAAAATAGTCGAACTCAACTCCTAATTTACCCCGCCACAAAGAAACATCCAGCCCGGCATTGTAATTTGTCATGGTTTCCCAAGTTACATCAGGATTAACCAATCCATCCGTGACAATTGCTTTTTCAGTTATACCATCCATCACATATTGACCTGAGAAGGAATAAGTTGTCAAATATTGATAGGCAGCTGCATTACGATCGTAACCTGTTTGACTATATGATGTCCGAAGCTTCAGGTTATCAATTGCCGGAATGTATTCCTTGATAAAGTTTTCTTCCGACATTCTCCATGCCGCCAAAACACTAGGGAAAGTCCCCCACCTTACGTCGGGGCTAAACCTTGAAGAACCATCAGTACGTATCGTTGATTCTAAAAGATACTTGCCTTTATAATCGTAATTTAAACGCCCCACATAACTTACATTCCCTTCTTCGTAAGCTGTTCCTGACAAGGTCTTTGTTTCGGGATTACCTGCGAAAATCTGATCAATAGCAGGTGAAATAAATCCTTTTATTGTACCCTGTATTTGGTTCGTCTTGTAATCAATAGCTTCGTATACTGCCAGTGCTTTAACATTGTGGTCGCCGAACGAACGGTTATAATCCAATTGAAACTGATAAGTCAATCGTTCACTTTCATAACGTTTGTCCAGAAAACCGTAATCCTGATTTTGAGTAATCGGGTTATAATAAAGATCGTTCGCTTCATCGTAACGCCATGTTGTAAAAGGGATTCCAAAGTTTTTATTGTACTGGCTGTCACCAATATAATTTACTCTACCCAGTGCCGACAGTCCCTTTATAAAAGGCATTATGTATTTCATACTCATGGCACCTGTTTTATAACTTCTCAATTGTTTCTTATACCCTGACAGATCAGCATTCGTTGTATTGGTCAGGGTATTGGCATCCCAGCCAGCGTAAGGAATCTTGGTTGGATCAGGATAAGACGAAGGATAAAATGGCATGGAAGTACGTATACTCATCCAAATTTGATCTTCACCAACCCATGTATCTCTGATATCTGTATTACGTACAGACAGATCCAAACCTATATTCAGGTTTTTTGCCACGTTAATATCGATATTGGAGCGTACATTATATCGATTCATCTTTGAATCGTCGGATTTATAATAACCAATCTGGTTGGTATAAGCAGCTGAGATAAAGTACCCAACTCGTTCGTTTGCTCCCGACACACTAATATTGTGATTCTGCATTGGAGAATATTTGTTTAGAGTTGCATCAAGCCAATCGGTATTTGGCGTTGCTCCATTACGCATAGCTTCAATATCGGCATCAGTGTATTTTCGATCGCTTGCAAATCCCGGTATGGCATTCCAAGCAGCATATACGTATTCTTTTCCATTGCGCTCATCAACTTCTTTTCTGAAGTCTGCAATTTCATTACTGGCCTGTGCAAAATCCCATGTGCTAAGCCATTGAGGATATGAGGTAGGAGTTTGAGCTGTAAAAGAAGAATTTACTTCAATTCTAGGTTTACCCGTTTTCCCTCTTTTCGTTGTTATTAAAATAACTCCGTTACCAGCTTTAGAACCATAAATTGCAGCAGAAGCATCCTTTAATATGGTAAACGACTCTATTTCATTTGGGTCAATATTGTGATAGTTCGCTTGTTCAACACCATCCACTATAATTAACGGAGAACCATAATTACGAATACTTATGCTTGGTGCAGCACCTGGTTTACCGGTATTTTCTTTTACAACCAATCCGGCCACTTTTCCTGCCAGGGCCTGACCCGAGTTAGCAATAGGAACTCTAACCATTTCTTCACTTCCAATAGTCGCAACAGAACCTGCTAAATTGGCTCGCTTTTGCACCCCATACCCTACGGCAACAACCTCTTCTATACCAATGGCATCTTCCGCCATAACCACGTTGATCGTTGATTGATTGCCAATAACAATCTCCTGAGTTCTCATCCCAACAAACGAGAATACCAATGTTGCATCATCTGCTACATTGGAGAGGGAGTAGTTTCCATCAAAATCAGTAACAACACCAATGGTTGTTCCCTTCACCACTACGGTGACTCCAGGAAGTGGCTGCCCCGACGAATCCGTTACATTACCAGATATAGTCTTTTGTTGAACCGTTCTGTTTTCAGAACTGGATAAAACAATTTGTCGTCCATCAATTTTATACGACACATTCGTTCCTTCAAATAAGGAGTTCAGCAACTGATCAATTTCAGCCTCCTCAACCTCAATATTGACCTCGCGTTTAACATCGACGACACTACGGCTATATAAAAAATAGTACTCTGTCTGGTCTTCAATGGATTGCAAGGCCTTTTCGACAGTAGCATTAGTCAGGTGGATCGAGATATTGGCTGTTTGCGCATAGCTGGTTGCCGCAAAAACCTGAGCAACTGCCAATAGAATGAATAAGCACGTAATTTTCATGTACATGAGCATTTTCCGAATCCGGGGATATAAGGCACCTCGAATCGGCAGATTCAACTTTTTTTTCATAAATTTGGGTTGTTTTATTTATAATAAATCAATATGGCCTGTCGCGAATGTGCAAGATTCCGTCAGGCTTTTTTTATTTCATCATAAGCTCTATTTTTTGTCGAATTTGATTATCTGAATGAATTGATTTTATGCGATATTGTATGGACAATGCGCGAGTAATTAATTCAAGGCATTGCTCCAATTTCTCATTTTCAAGGGTGCAGGTTAGCTCATACGATTTCAGGTTTGGGCTGTTGATTGAGATGTCAACATTGTACCAACGACTCAGCTTTTTTACTGCAAGGTCCAATCGCTCATCATGCATGACTAATTTACCATCTACCCACGCAGCAGCATTTTCAGGATTTACTTTCTGTTTCAATAATTGTTTGCTGGCCGCGTCAAACTGGATTTGCTGTCCGGGATCAAGTTCAATTTTCCCTGCCCTTCCATTCAAATGAATTTTCCCCTCCAACAAAGTAGCCTCAAAATACTGATCATCAGTATAGGCATATAAATTAAACTGTGTCCCTGTGACTATCGTTTTCATAATGGGGTTATCTACCACAAAGGGTTTCTTCGAATTGGTGGTCACATCAAAGAAGGCCTCGCCATCAACAAACACCTCTCGTTGATTTCCGGAAAAAGACTCCGGGTACTTAAAAAGGGTCCCGTCGTTTAGCCAAACCTTCGTACCATCAGGTAAAGTCAGCATGGTTCGAGTTCCCGGTTTAGTGTATATCTCGCGCATGGCAGGCACCTCAGCAAACCTGGAAAAACTGCGGTCAGTGTTGAAATAGAAGTAAGCAGTTAAAAGAAGTACAGGAAGAATTAATATGGCAGCTATTCGTGAGAACTGCTGAACGAGACGATGCGATAAAGTCTTAGCTTGAGTATTTTGAGATTCCGCCTGCACGGATTGTGTTTTGATACGGTAGTGCAGTCGATCCAATAAAAGTTCAAAGTTTGGCTTTTCCCCTTTCAGTCTGATTTCCGAATGAGCCCATATTTCACCCAATAACCGACGAACTTCTTCCTCATTCTCTGGATTTTTCATCCAATTTCTGATCTCTTCTGATTGCTGATCAGTTGTTTTTCCTTCCAGGTATTCTTTAAGTTCGGTGTAATTGAAATTCATTGCATAGCTCTTTAAACATCTATACTACGAATCCAAATGCCTATCACCCCTATTCGACCAAGAAAAAAAATTAATAAAAGGTGATAAAATAAAAAAGAAGCCCTAAAATACCATTTTTGCGAAGCTGTTCTTTCAAGGTTTTCAAGGTAGCGGTCATTTGATTTTCAACCGTTTTTATCGAGATATTTAACCGACTGGCTATTTCCTTATTCGAGTAGCCTTGCACCCGACTGAGCTTGAAAATTTCTTTTCGTTTTTCTGGAAGTCCCTCAACAATCTGATCGACTAGAGTATGCATATCATTAAATTCGATGCTCAAGTTCGTTTCGTTCGATGCTTGTAGCATCTCAGTTCCGACCACATTCATTCTATGTTTTTCCGATTTTTCCTTTCGTAGCCAAGAAATTGTTTCAGAATAAGCAATTGAAAAGAGGAACGATTTAATGGATCGAAACTCATCCAGCTGAGCACGTTTTTCCCAAATCTTCATAAAAACCAACTGAGTAATCTCTTCTGCGATATAAGGTTCTTTCGTAATGCTTCGTGCAAAACCATAAAGACTTTCAGCATACTTTTTAAATAAGGTGTCAAAAGCTGAAAAATCATCATTTTTCAAACGTTCAACATAGCCCCTATCTTCATCTCCACCCATTTGAAAAGTTTATCGATTCAAAACAAAAGTAGAAAATTTTAAGTGCATCCTCTTAAATCGAAAAAATTACTGACAGTTTCATCTAAACAAAAAGCCCCGACACAAAAGCTGAGGCCTTATTTGCTTTCTATAATATCGAATTAAAAATCCGTAAAGTCCCACTGCCCCCGGAACGGACGCGTACGCATCAGGTTGGCAAATTGGTCGTTCTTAAATTCTTCTTTCTTGGGGTCCCAACTCAGCGGACGTTGAAGCTCGTAGGCAATGTTTGCCAGGTTACACATCGAGGCTGTCCGGTGACCAGTTTCTACATCGGAGATCGGTTTTTCACGTGTTCGCATGGCCTTCACCCAATCCTGGTAATGATTGTCGCTGTAATAAACCCGTTCATCTGTCTCCTTCAGCGCTTGTTCAGCCAACTTCTCGTTGGGGAAAGTGCGTAAAAACGACCGGCTGATTTCCACTTTCCCTTCGGTACCTATAAACTGAACCGCGTTAAAATCGCCCCAATCCACATGGTTAACCACCACACCATTCTCGTACACCATTTTCAAACCACGCTTGGCTGGTTTTTCCGGCGGAATAAATTCAACAGGGCCCGATTCATCCATGCCCATGGCCCACTGGGCAATATCAAACATATGAGCCCCCCAATCAGTAACCATTCCACCTCCAAAGTTGCGGTAATTTCGCCAGTTGGGGTACACATCCACCTCAACCGGAGGTGCCAGTTCTGCATGGAAATCGCGATACAGCGATGGGCCAACCCACAAGTCCCAATTTAAAGCTTCCGGCGCTTTCTGGCTTGGCAGGTTGCATTGAATAACCGGATCTCCAACACTGACATTGATCTCCTTAATTTCGCCGATATAGCCATTTCTCACCAACTCCACGGCATGACGGAAGTTTCGCCACGAACGCTGCATGTTTCCTGTCTGAAAGACCCGCTTGTACTTCCGGGTAGCCTCAACCATTGCTCGTCCCTCGGCCACGGTAAGAGCCATTGGTTTTTCACAGTAAATATCTTTCCCGGCTTTGGCAGCATCAACCGCCATTTGAGCATGCCAATGGTCCGGGGCAGCAATCACGACGGCATCAACATCTGGATTGGCCAACAAATCGCGGTACTTTTCATAGGCCTGCATCCGGGCAGTAGCGTGGCCATTTTTTGCCAGAGAAGTTTTGGCCTGTTCAACAAACCGATCCAGCTTTGTTTTATAAACATCGCATGCAGCCACAGGCACCAGGTCTTTACAGTTGTCGGCAAAATAGTTCAGCAAAATACCACCTTGCTTTCCGGTTCCGATAAAGCCCAGGTTGATTCGGTCGTTGGCTGCAACAAAGCCTTTACCTCCCATTACATGACGCGGAATAATCGTAACAGCAGCTGCTCCAAGGGCTGCTTTTCCAAGAAAATTTCTTCGGTTTAATTTTTCATTCATACGTTTAGTCATTAATGCATTGCAGGTTATGCTTAAAGGTAGGTAAATTTTGCGTTTATCACCCCCACTGCATTCCAGACTCTTTTTAACAAACCGAACTTCTTTCCCAAAACCTGGTTTTACGATAGCTTCTCCATGAAATAAAAAAGCACCACCTTTCGGCAGTGCTTAATTTTAGGTTTATTAATATTTAGTTGGTTTAGAAAAAATCTTTGACTAGTAACCCGGATTCTGCTCCAGCGCATTGTTCCCGGACAACGCATTCTGTGGAACCGGAAAACGATTCAGGTGATCGGAACCGGAGGCCTCATGATCCCACCAATCTTCCGTAGTAAACATATTCCAGCGAATAAGGTCCGTTCTCCGTCTTCCTTCTCCCAGAAACTCGATCCCCCACTCATCAACCATGCGGTATTTATCCAGGTTGGCCGCTGTTACCGGGTTTGGATCCAGTCTGTCTTCAAAGTTACGTTCGCGAACCTCATTAATTAAGGTAACAGCAGCTCCTTTGTCTCCTGCACGAAGTTTACACTCAGCAAGCATGTAATACGTTTCCGTTAAACGATAAACCGGGTCATCTGCCCCCCAACGCAAGGATTCATCATCAAGGTTAGGGAAAGGTGCTTTCACCAGGCGCACTCCGGTATTTTCCTCACCGTCAGCCATGCTCGACCTCAGCGATTCAATATTTGGATACCCTTCTGTACCAACTTTGGCAAAGCGGGCAACCTGGTCAACAAAATAAAGAACTTCTCCCTTGTATTCCTGCGTACCAATACTCTTCCCATAAGGACTTTCCTGTCTTCCAACCAGGAACATGCCTTCGTATTTACCACCTCCGTTGTAGACATAAGGTTTCTTTCTTAAGTCGTTATCATCAAACTTCTCGTAAGGTTTACCCAGTGCAAATTCGCTGTAGATTTCTCCGGTTGGTTTGCGTGAAGGCTGCATATGAGCACCATTCCAGCCACCGCCATCAAGCCCGAAGTATTTTTCTGTTTCGTAATGATAGAAGTAGTTGTAGAACCAATCATACTGCAGCTTATTAAACTCTGAAGGTATCGACCAAATGATTTCAGGTGATTCATTGTTGTAGAAATCATGCGGGCCAAACCAGTCCTGATCCAAAGAATAATCCCCATACTCGCCATCAATGATATCCTGACAAATTGCAGCACAGGCATCAAACCGGTCTTCACCAATATAGGCTTCAGCATTGAAATACAATTGCGCCAACATCATGGCAGCAGCACCTTGCTTTATCGCTCCTTCTTCCACTTCGCCGCTTACTTTTTTAGGCAATTGCGGAATAGCCTCTTTCAGCATGGTTTCGATATGCTCAAAGGTTTCCTTATCGGTGCTTCGGGGGACATTTTCACCTTCGTTGGACGTAAAAATTGGCAAGCCTCCAAAATAGTCAAGCCCCCTTAAATAGAAATAAGATATCAATGACTGAAGCTGCATCAGGTGGTCGGCCTTATCTGTTTCGGTTAAGCCAACTGTGGTATAATCCAGTTTCTCCAAATCACTTTTGGTATCCAAAGCCAAAGCAACGCCCATCAGGGTTCCACGCCAAGCTCCCCAAATCCAACCATCATTGATGGTCCAATCGTGATAATGGTAACGGTAATTTTCACCCCCATTGTACCAGTGAGGGCCTTTGGTGGTAATGGCAAACTGATCGGCCGGATATTCCTGCAGGTTCCAGCGATGTCCCCCTTCGTACCAGCGCGCATGCGTAAATGGCCGATACAAGGCCGCTTTTACATCTTTCTCTGTTTTGAAAAAGGTTTCCGGCACCACAGCACTGTACCATTTCTCATCCAGGTTTGTACATCCAACACTTAATAGCAGCAGGACTGCCAGTAAATTCAAATATTTTAGTTTCATATTCTTTTGGTTTTATTAAGGTTAGAAAGTTAATTGAACACCCAAAGTCCATACCCGTGTACGCGGATAAATGTTATTATGCCATTCGAAGCCTGGCTCCAAACCATTCACGTTTGATTCCGGATCCATGCCCGAATACTTGGTAAGGGTGAATAAATCTCTTCCTGTCAAATAAATATTGGCGCTCTGTATTTGACTGATTAATGAGGTATCAAAATTGTAGCGCAAAGTCAGAGCCTTCAGCTTAATAAAATCAGCATCTTCAATCCAATAGTCACTCAACTCCTTCTCCCCAACAACATCTTTATGCTTATCAAATGCATGCTTCAATACGTTTTGCTCTTCTACATTCGGAAGGCCATAATACATATCGATGGTATTGTACACATCATGTCCGATCCAGCTTGTAAAAAAGGCATTCATCTCCCAGTTTTTATACCGAACACTGTGATCCCACGATAACCTTAACTTAGGAATGGCATTGCCCACAAAGTACTTGTCCTCATTTGTTTTTGTTTGCTTGGTTACATCAAAGGCGTTGCCATCTTTATCATACAGCATCCAGTTTCCTTCTTCGGTAAAACCGGCAAATTTCCAAACATAAAACTTTCCAATTTCCTGTCCGGGATACAAGCGAACAGCCGTGCCCGGAGAACCTGGAGCAGGAAAGCTAACACGATCCCAGTATGTTTGGCTTCCCCAAAGTGATTCAAGTACCGACTTATTGTGCGAAGCTCTAATCGTTGTGGTGTAGTTCCAGTCTTTACTGCGAACCGGATTGTAAGTCAACTCTGTTTCCCACCCCTTGTTGCGCAAACTTCCAACATTCATGGTTGTTTTATCGTGAACAGCCGGTGGTACAGATACTGATATATCATAAATCATCTGATCAACCTTACGGTCGTAGATATCAAACTTACCCGAGAGCTTGCTGTCGAAAAGCGTAAAGTCAACACCAATATTCAACTCTTTTTTCTCCTCCCACTGCAGATTTTTGTTCTGATTGTGGGCCGATCCATAGGCATAAACCCACTCGCCGTTAACAGGCCACCAGGTATCCGATTTGTACATCCGGCTAGCCACTCCAGGAGCAAAACTTTGATTACCTGTCACCCCGTAACCTCCACGGATTTTCAGGTCATCCACAAAGCTTAAGCCATCGGCAAAAGGCTCATTACTGATTCGCCATCCCCCCGAAATAGCAGGGAAAAGCCCCCAACGATGATCTTTGTAAAATTTAGAAGAACCCTCGTAACGGCTGCTTACCGTCAGCATATATTTGTCTTTATAAGAATAGTTTGCACGGGCAAAGAAGGCAATCAATCGCTCCCGCGGATCTTTCCATGAGCTCATTTTTGCTTTTCCATCCGACAAATAGGTTCCTTTTCCCATATCCCAGGCTTGAATACCATCAACGGGGAAATCATAATTCTCCATGCTAAACCCGTCGGCATTAAACTCCTGAAAACTGTAACCAGCAACCGCATTAATGGTGTGATCACCAATTTCGTTCAGATAGTTGGCCAACCATTCAAAGGTTTTGTCACTACTTTGTCCGTACCCCTGCTTGGCATGCCCCGCGCGACTGTTGTCCAGCGAGCCTTTATGCTGAGCTGACTGATAATAGATGTCCCGATACTGACGATTGCGAGTTGCCACCATAGCCTGAGAGCTCAGGTGAGGGGTAAACCTTAATTTCAGGGTAACATCGCCCAAGAAATAATGATTGGCAGTCTGATCATCACGAAGACGAATATCAGCTACCGGGTTGTAATACTCCCAGCCCCCGGTCCATACATTCAACCCATGAACCTGAGAATCATCATAAGGCGTAAGGGTTGGATTCAATTTCAAAGCCTGATTGAAAATACCATTGTGCGATTTATCGCTTTCTGTTTTTCGGTAATCGGCATGCGTAATAATCTCAGCAAAGCCATCCACCAATTCAAAGCTGGCATTAATGCGGCCACCAATTTCACTCTTCTGGTCTCCAATGGCAATTCCTTCCTGTTCTGATGTTAAGAAGGTGGCATAGATTTTTGATGTTTCAGAACCTCCGCGCAGGTTAATGTGATGACGCTGACGGAAAGGATTATCCACAGTCACTTCATCGTACCAGTCGGTCGTGTGTCCAAAATCCTGGCCCAAACCATTGGTAACAAATTCTTCAGCAGAAAGCACCTCCGGAGTTTTGCGGATCGTTTCAGTGGTGAATTCAGAGGTATAAGTTAAACGAATTTTTCCGGCTCTGGCTTGCTTGGTTGTAATCAGGATAACGCCACCTGCTGCACGTGTACCATAAATAGCACCAGCCGAAGCGTCTTTCAAAATATCAATGGATTCAATGTCTTCGCGACTTACCGAATTTAAACTTCCTCCGGGAATTCCATCAATTACAATCAGCGGACCTTGTCCGGCCAATACCGAAGCAACACCACGCAGCTGAACCGAAGTTGACGAGTTCGGGCTGGTTCCGTTATCGGAGTGAATGCTCAATCCGGTAACTTTTCCCTGCATGGCTGTTAATGGATTTCCGGACAATCCCGGGATCAGATCCTTATCTTTGACCGAAGTGATTGAACTGGTTACCTCACGCTTTTCCATCGTTCCGTAACCAACAACCACAACTTCTTCAACGCCCAAGTAATCTTCCTGCAAGACAATGTCAATATTGTCTTGATTTCCAACCATTACTTCCTGCGACTTCATTCCTACAAAGGAGAAAACAAGCGTAGCATTGCTCGCCAGGTCACTAAGCGTGTAGCGCCCGTCAATGTCGGTTACTGTTCCCTTCATTGTGCCTTTGATTAACACCGTAGCACCGGGAATGGGCTCATTGAGAGAGTTGGTAATCTTTCCCGATACACTCTTTTTCTGTTGAAGTAAGAAAGGATTGGTCTGGTTGGAGTCCTTGCCTTTTGAAATAACAATCTGCCTTTCGTTGATGGTATATTCCAGACCGGTCTCTTTCAGAAGATAATCTAACGTGCTTTCAATATTGGCATTCGATAGTTTTACATTCATCTTCTTATTTGCATTCATTTGTTCGTAGTTGAACAAGAAATAGAAGTCCGTTTGATTTTCTATTTCATTTAAAATTTCAACAATCCCGGCATCTTTCATATCCAGGTTAAGACTCGTTTTCTGAGAATAGGAGTCTACTGCCCACCCCTGAAGCACGAGAACAAAGAGCAATCCCAACGTTAATCTCATGATCTTGAAAAGTTTAGAGAAAGCACAGCTACGCCATGCCCTGACAATTAGATTTTTTTTCATAAATTTGAAAAGTTTGAGGGTTATAAAATTTTAATAACTCTTTTGGGTGATCAGGAAAGCGCCGCAATCGTTTTCCTGATCTTTTTTATTTCTACATATATTTATCGTTTTGAGATTATTACCTTCGTTTTTTCATACGTGCCATCCGGTAAAGGCTCTGTGTGCCGCACAAACCGGTAGCTGAATGTTTCTGTCAATTGCAGCAACTTCAATGCTTCTTCCAGATTTTCATGCGTAAACGTTGCCTTAAAATGTAATTGCTTCAAGGACGGATCTGCAATTTCAATATCCACTCCAAACCAATGTTCCATGCGCTTAACCACTTCCGGCATCGGGGCGTTCTCAAAAACAAGCTTCCCGTTAATCCAGTCCGCATAGCTTTCCACATCCACTTTTTGGTAGCTGAAATCGCGGGTGTTACTCCGATAATTCAGCAGGTAGCCGGCCTGCATTTGTTTTAGCTCTGTTCCGGCATCAGAAACGGTCACAGTCCCTTCTTTTAGAATAATATCAATCTCCGGTTCATCCTGATAGGCCAATACATTAAACTCTGTTCCTGTTGCTTTGATTTCAATTTCCCTGGCCTCCACAAAAAAGGGGTTTTCCACATCGCTTTTCACTTTAAAAAAAGCTTCTCCTTCCACGCGCACACGACGGTCATTGTTAAAAACCGCCGGATACCGAACTCGGGACTCACCATTCAACCAAACAGAAGAGCCATCGGGCAAACTCAATGAGGTATGAGCTCCTGATGGAGAAAACACCTCAACATAGACATCTTTCTGAAAAAGATATTCATTGAATTGCGCGTAAAGAAGTCCCAAAGCTAGTACAAGCGGGATAGCCAAAATCGCCGCAACTTTCGAATAAGAATGCAAGATCCGTTTTAGTAGTTTTGAATTGTTCTTCGGTGAAATCTGTTGCTCAATTTGTTGCTGAATGGCTGACAAATCCTTTCGTGGAGGTAAATCCTCCTCTTTATAATCTTCCCAGTGTTTTGCAAGCTGCTTATGCAGCTCCAAACCGGAGTCATCCACCAAAACCCGCATTTTAAGATAATCATTGCGCGAGTAGGTATTGTTAAAGTAGCGACGAATTAAATCACCAGAGCCCATATTCATTACATAGCATGTTTTACTAGTAATAGCCTAAAAAGACAAAACACCCTTAGTGGAACTCAAATTTTTTTCTTTCCCAAAAAAATAAACAGCAAAAGGTCATTCATTCCATCCAGCCGGATTCGTTGGCGCAGGTGTTTTAAACCCGCCGTGAGATGCGCCTCTACGGTTTTTACAGCCAGGGAAAGTGTTTCGGCAATTTCTTTCACGGAGTAGCCCTCCAGCTTGCGCAAACTGACAATTTCTTTTTGCCGTGGAGGAAGTTCGTTGATCACTTGGCTGATGTATTGTAGCAGGAAATGATAATTGGCCCGATTGGCAGTTTGCTGATCGAAATGTACGAGTTCGCCAGCCAGTTCATGTTTCAGCTGCTGCTCTTTCATATTTTTGGTCAAGCGTTTGTGAATATAGCCAAAGGCAATCTTAAATAAATAGGCGTGCATGGAAAGCTCCGGTTCAACTGCTTTTCGACGCTCCCATAACTTCAGAAAAGTTTCCTGCACCACTTCTTCGGCGTCCTTTTCTGATTTCAGGTAACCCAACGCAAAAAAATACAATCGCTGGTTATAGGACTGAAACAACCGGTTAAAAGCGTCTCTGCTGCCTTTTTTCAGTTGAAGGATGTCTTCCGGGTTAATATCACAATTTTCTTTTGACAAGAGTTCTGGATTTAGCTGGGCAACAAATATATATTTTTTACTGCATTTCAATAATGATGAAGTTCCAGTGTCTTTAAAAATAAAAAGGGGCACCTTACGATGCCCCTCTCAATTGTATCAAAATCAATAACTAATATTTGTAAACGTCTCCTCCACTGGATTCGCTAATGTCTTTTTTAATCGGATTGCCTTTGTAGCGGATGTCTCCCCCACTACTTGCCGATGCCCTTAGTTCTTCAGTGACATGCACTACGGCATCTGCACCGCTGGAAACATTCACCCAACAATACTTAGCCACCAAATCGCCGCAGGAAATGTCGGCACCACTGGATGACGAGGCCTCCAGGTTTTCAGTACTTCCGCTAAGTTCAGCATCTGAACCACTGCTGGTGTCCAACCAAACTGAGTTTGCCGTTAGGTCATCCAATTCAACATCGGCCCCGGAGCTAACAGCAATTTGAATTTCATCCAGGTTAAAGGCATTCTGAGATTCAACGTCAGCTCCTGCCGAAACATCCAACCGGTTTAAATCATCAAAAGTAACGTAGGCAGCCCGCTCTTTATCCCACGGCCAGCCTCTTTGCTTTTTCATGTAAATATGCAAAATCCCATCTCGCACTTCCGTTAGCACTTCATCAATAACATCAGGATCTGCTTTTACAACAACCTTCTCTGCATCACCCTGTGTTAAGTACAAGTCGATCCCGCTACTAACCGAGATGCCATGAAAACTAGCTGTTTTTCGGGTTTGTGTTCCGGTTCTTTCGCTACTGGCAAAGCCTGGAATTACAAGCAATACCCCGAGCAAGGCCAAAGCAATCATGCAAGAATAGTGTTTCATTGTCTTCATAAAGTTGGTATTTTTGATTTCTGCCTATTTTTTTGAAATATTTCCTCCCGAAGAGGTGCTGGTATCCACCGTTGACGGAGAACCTGAGTAATAAATTTGTCCGCCGCTGGAAGCTTCTCCCTCAAAATCCTCCGACACTTCTACATAGATATGAGCTCCACTTGACACATCCGCCTTACATTGTCGCACATCCAGCTTTTCGGCATTCAACTGGGCTCCGGATGAAGCCGTCAGCGAAGCTTCACGACTTTCTCCTGAAAGCCGGATTTGAGAACCCGCCGAAGCCTTTGCTTCCAACGTTTGGGTATGAAGCTGAAGTTTCTGCTGGCTTCCGGCGCTGGCTTTAGTTACCAGTCTTTTAATTCGTAGCATTCCATCGCTGCCTACCTGAGCTCCGGCCGTAGAACGAAGTTCTTCCAAATTGGTAAATTCAACCGTAACCAGAAGTTCTCGTGATTTTTTGATGCGTGCATCCGTAAAAACAGTCAACTCACCACGCTTCAGTTCGGTCCGGATCACTTCGTGCAAATTTTCATCGGCCACAACCGTTACCAGATTCTTTTCAGATTGAACAAGCATGACTTTCAACCCTGTGCTTACCTTAATTTTATCAAACTCACCAATTTCCCGGTATTCCGTAGTCACAATTCCGTTTCCTTTTATTGACGGACCTAAAAAAAAGCAGGAAGACATAAGAAACAAGGCCAAGAGAAAGGCGGATAAGTGAAGCAATTGCTTTTTCATATAAACGAACTTTAATTAATGGACGAAAAGATTTTGTTTTCGTTACACAAATAAAGAAAGCTTTAACGCACGAAGGTTTAAAATTTCGCTGAAGAGATGCTTTTCATCGGTAAACTGCGACCGCAATGGCTGCTGGGATTTAAAGCCAGCCGGCAAGCATGCACTTACCGCAAGCCAGAAGCTTCTTTTATTGACCTACCCTGTTTTAAGCCGGGCAGGTTACCATTTTTTCAACCGGATATGAAAAAGATGGCTCCGCTAACAATCTGAAAGACCTGCTATTGAACAGTTGTTTTTTAATACTTTTCTCGTCATTTCTTCCGTTACCAACTTATTGTGTTCAATTTTTTACTAATTTTAACAAAATTAATAGCACTAAAAGTCTACACAAAGGCACAATTAACTTATTATTCTTTAACCCATGCAAAATAATAAAAGCCCGTTAGTTTTTGTTGTTGAAGACAATCCGGTGTACAGCAAGCTCGTCGTAAGCTACCTGAAGACCAATAAGTTTACAAACACCGAAGCGTTTTCATCAGGTGAAGAAGTTTTAAAAGCCATGGAACGCCAACCTAAAATTGTGATTCAGGACTATTTATTGGACGGGATGAATGGCATTGAAGTACTCAAACAGGCCAAAAAAATTGCTCCTGATGTAGAGTTTATCTTTTTATCGGGGCAGGACAGCATTGACATTGCCATTAACACCATGAAATATGGTGCTTATGACTACATTGTCAAAGACCAAATGGCCCTGAAAAAAATGGTGAACAAGATGACTAAGATCCTATCAGTTGCCCAACTGGAGCGCAGCAATAAACGCTACAAAAAAGGGGTCGTTCTGTTTTTCATCTTTTTATCCCTTTTTATCATTGCTGTTATCACATTATCCATCTTGTTTCCACGAACATTCGGATTCTAGATTGCTTTAAAAAATTGTTTTCTGAACCGGTCAATTGAGGTGACTGGCAATTTTTCAATGCCTGAATATTAGATTTAATCCAAAAGGAAATCCTCTAACCTCCGGTCTTCGAATAAGTCAGCAGCCCTGCGTAAACGAATAATCCGGATAATCTCAAGGGGTGATTTGGTGGTTAACTGAACCAACTTTTTGTATAGGCTGCCCCGACTCAAGCCGCATTCCTAAGAATCCCGATACAGAAAACCCGTTTAACTGTCGGATATACCATAGTTTTCCTATTTTTGCAGCATGAATTATTATTCTTACGTCCTATATAATCAGGAATACCATCGGTTTTACTATGGTTTTTGCATGGACCTCAAGAAGGCGGAACAGGCTCATAACGAAGGGAAAATAGACCTGACAAAAGACTATTCCAATTGGTTGATTCTCTATCATGAAGGTTTTCCAAGCAAGCAGGAGGCCATTCGCCGAAGCCGATTTTATCGCAGCGTTGCCGGTCAACGCTACCTTAAAAACATTTTAAAATATTAGATTTCAACAATCTTTAGTTAATAACCTGTTATCCAAAGAACAATAAGCAGCAATGCTTTTTCGTATTTTTGAAAGTAAAATAAGTAAACCCAAAAAGTCATGAAAAAAATAATGGTTGCGGTTTTAGCCTTGGGAATAATTTCCTCTGGCTGTAAAGTTTTCCAAAAAGTACCAAAGGAAGAACCTGCAGAGGAAGTTGTGCAGGATAATGCAAAAGTATTTTCAGTTCCTAAAACCAAGTCAGAAATACGCGAAGAACCAACCTCTGACCGCATGTTTGAAGAAGAAGTTGAAAAGCCGGTACGAGTACAATCTGAAAACTTTTCGTTTGACCAAAAAGAAGATCAGGTCAAGAATGAGAATAAAAGTTTCTTTGTTATCATCGGTAGCTTTAGCAGCAATGCCAATGCCAACCGCTACAAGCAAGAACTGATCTCACAGGGATTCACACCCATTGTGTTGCACAGCGAAACGGGTTATTTCCGTGTTTGTGTTAACTCATTCGTTAACGAAGCAGAAGCCCGCAAACGCGTTTACCAAATTCGCAATGAATTTCCACAGTACGCTGATACTTGGTTGCTGATTAAAAAATAAGTCCGTTTACGGATCTTGAATTTAGGGTTAATAGCTGAACTGGCAATCGTTTCAACCGAACGAGCCAGCAACTGTTAACCCTAATTTTTTCCTACCGCAGTACAATCCCCGGTTCATACAACAGCTTCCGAAGGCCATAGCTGTCCCTTCCACCTGAAAAGGCAGACTAGACATCAGAAATACTGACTGGTGTAAAACAGATTAAAAGTCGGTTGTTGATGGCACTTGCAAGAGTTTTTCAGCGGCACGCTCCAAGGTATCATTCTCTTTGGCAAAGCAGACCCGGACAAAGTTAGACCGGTTCTTCTCATGACAGAAAGCAGATACCGGAACCGTTACAATACCAAAGTCACGTGCTAAACGCTCTGCAAAGTCAATATCGGGCTCATCAGAAACCTTCGAGTAATCCAGCAACTCAAAGTAGCCTCCCTGCGCAGGAATCACCTCATACAAGCTTCCTTCAAGCAGTCGGTTAAAATAGTTCCGCTTGCCTTGGTAAAGTTCTGAAATCTCTTCAAAAGAGTGATTTTGCGGCAAATAATCCGCAAGAGCATATTGCAAAGGAGAGTTTACATTATAAATTTGAATCTGCTGCATTTTACGAAATTCGCGCATCAGCTTTTCCGGAGCCAAACAATACGAAATTCCCCAGCCATTGATGTTATACAACGGGCCGAAGGACGAGACAACAAAGCTTCGCTCAATCAGTTTTTCATAGCGGGCAACACTCTGATGTGTCTGATTATCGAAAATCATGGACTCAAAAATCTCATCACTCAATATCGTAATGTTCGTTCCATTGGTCAGGCGCTGCAACTGGTAAAGGTCATTTTCAGACAATACCGAGCCCGTTGGATTATGCGGCGAATTCAGAATAATCATTTTAGTTTTGGCACTCACCATTTTACGCAGCTCATCCCAATCAATTCTGAAAGTAGGAGCTTTCAGTCGGACAAACACTGGGCGGCCACCATTTAAAATGATGGATGGCGCAAAAGATTCAAAAGCCGGCTCAAAAATTATCACCTCATCATCATCCTTCACCACGGCACTAATGGCAGTGTGAATGGCCTGATTCGTCCCGGCGGTAATGGTTATTTCCGTCAAAGGATTATAAACCTGTCCGTAGTTGACCCGAACAATCTCACTAATCTCCTTTCTCAAAGGCAAAATTCCTTCAAGTGGAGCATAATTGTTATATCCGTCATTCAGGTACTTGGCAGCCAAATCTATTAGCTTCTGCGGACATTTAAAGTCGGTTCTCCCAATGCCCATATCGACCGCGCCAGACTCTTCAACCCATTTGTTAATTGAAGAAAACACACTTGAGTTAGTATTGGGTAATTTCGATTGCACCATAACTAAGAAATAAGTTGGCAAAATTAATAAAAGAGCTGATAGTCCACCGAGAGTTCTCCAAAATTAAAGAATTATTCGTCACCAACAGCTATGCCAGCACTTCTTTTAAAACAGCTAATGATTTTAAATTGCCTGATAAATGCAGATGCATTTGGTAGTAAATCAGCAACTGGTTTAAAAGCACGGAGCGCTCACGATTGGTCATTCTAATCTGCTCAATCTTACCCAGATCGAACTGAAACAACTGCTTGAAATTAGCGGTAGTTTCGGCATTCATAAACTGATTATGCAAGGGTTCTGAGGCTATAAAAGCCGCTGTTTCCAAATCAAAAAACATGGTTTTTGCTGCAGATGGCGCTTGCGGAGAAACCCCAAGAAAAGAGGTCAGATGGAACAGAAAAGCCAAGTGAAAATTCGCAATTCCATCCTTTTTAAGGTCCAAAAGGGCAATGGCATGAAATAAAAAGTCAAACAGTTCAGCATTGGGTTCTTCCTCTTTCAAACATTTTAGCAGAACCTCGGACAAGAAAATGGCTTGAGAGCTTTTTGTCATTTCAAACGGCAAACTCTCAAAAGGCATGCTCATCCGAACATCTTTCAGACGCTGCAAATCACGTCCCGGACGATGATACACTTCCATGTCGAGCAAAAACAAAGGCTGAAACAAACTCTTGCTAAATTTTGCTTTCCGCTTTCGAACCCCTTGAATCAGGTACGACTGAATGCCGAACTTCTCGGTGTAAATCCGCGCAATAATGCTGCTTTCAGAATAATTGATGTGATGCAAATAAATGCCCCTTGTTTTTTCCAGCACGCTTGAATCTCCTGTTTAATGAATGAAAAGAATTTTAGTCGTAAAGGTTCGTTCTCCGAATTTATCGTTTCCAAACACCACATACACGCCGGTACTTACCCGGTTTCCGTTCAGGTTTTTCCCATCCCAGATTGCCTGTCCGCCAAGCGAAGTGGTTTGGCACACCAGGTTTCCGCTAATATCCGTGATTTTAATGTCCGTATCCGTAATTAAACCGGTAATGACAATATCCCCGTCATAATCTTCGCGTACCGGGTTGGGAAAAGCATACACGTCCGCATATTCACTTCCTCCTTTGGTTGCCTCGCCCCGGTAGGCAATGAGCCCTTCGGGTGTAGCAAAAAACACCTCTCCCGTTTGGTCATTAATGGCAATGGATTGAATGGTGTTGGACAAAAGCGGACTGTTGGATTTGTTGAAGCTCTTTAATTCCGTTCGGCCGTCTTCAGAGACCAAAAACACGCCCGAATTTTGCGTTCCCAGCCACTTTCGGTTGGCACCGTCAACAGCAATCGCCGTCACCCTCTGGCCGCGCAACAGCGGATGATAAATGCCATCATCCAGGTCCAGTCCCGGCTGCGATGCATAAAACGAGTTTTGTTCCCAAATTCCTTCCGGATCAAAATAAACAGCTACACCCTGCGATGTTCCAACCCAAACAGCATCGTCCTGATCCACCGCAATCGAATAAACGTCATTCATCCGGAAAAACTCCTCCCGGTCGCCATTGTTGAAATAGGCAACCAGCTGTAAACGCCTGCCCGCTGAGCCATCCGCTTTCCGAACATACAAATCGCGGCCCCGCGGCAATACAATCCACTGGTCATCATTTTCGGTTAACACAATCTCCCCGACATCAATGCCACCTATTCCTTCCAACTCAAACGATTCCCAATTCCCATCTGCCCGATAAACCGACAGCGGTTTTCCAACCAGTGAGTTGGTTATCCACAAGTTATTTTTTGAATCGAAAGCCATGCCCCCAATGCGAACATAGTTGGGGTTGGCATCTCCGGGTAAAGCGGTTTGCAACGAGCTATTAAACTGCGTAAAACGATTGACAAACTCCTTACCCTGAAACTCAACAACACCACCTCCCCAGGAGCCAAAAAACACATGATCTGCATTCCTCGGATCAACAGCAACAGTCACCAAGTCATGAAATCCACGCAGCTCCTCGTGGGTCCAACCATTAAACAACTGCCAGCTGCCATTCCGAAGCAATTGTCCCTGAGCGTCATTAAAAACGTTGTTCCAGGCACTCGTTCGTCCACCGGTGGTTACCCATAAATCCGTTCCATTTCCCAATAAGGAAAAAGCGCGATTATCCACAGGTCCCTTCGGAATGGTTAGTTCAGAATCATCCCCTTGCTGATGTACCAGCCCCGTCCAGGCATCGGCAACCCAAAGTCCACCATCTTCATCGCAAATGGCATCCTGAATATTCAGCGTAGCCACTTCACCTCCCGAAAAGGAGTAACGGCTTAACTGTCCTACCAATTCATCATCAGCGGTATAAACATGCAGTTGTTCCCCCAAGGAAATCAGCAATTGGTTGTGACAAGCCCGCAACCGGTTAACCGAACTTACCGCAGGCAAAAAACGCTGCCACCCATCACCCCTGTCACGGTATAGCTCCTGAACACTACCATCAGCACTGGAGTAACAGGCAATTAAGTCGCCATTAAAGAACTCGATTTGGGTAAAAGCCTCGTCAGCATGCGGAATGGTTTCCAACTGATTCCATTCATGAAAATCCTGCAAATTCGGCGAATTGGCATTGGCCCGAAATACCCCTTCCCGCGTTGCTGCATACAGGTAGGTCCCATCAAAAGCCATGTCCATCACCACTATGGGCGAGCCATTTTCTCCTATATAGTAGGTATCCTTTATCTCTAGTTTTTGAAGGTTGACTGCCACAATGCCAAAGCCGCACGAAAGGTAAGCGGTTGGTCCCGCCATCAAAATATTGTAGACGCTCTTATCTCCCTGAATTTGTTTTCGTTTGATATCAGAAAGATTAACAATTTCTTGCTCAAAAATCAAATCGAGGTTACTGTTCTGGTAAGCCAGCAAAACCACATTTTGCTCAATACTATAAGCCATTACATGTGGCTGAACATCCGACAAACCATTAATCTGATTGAGCTTATGCAGACTATTATCAGCACGATTATACGAAAACAGCCCACCTGCTGTGATACAATAAATCTGCCCGTCAGTTTCAATTACCTGCCGAGCAGATGTGTAGGACAGATAGTCGGTCCACTCGCCAACACCAACCTGTGCGGTCAGCGAAAGCGACAGAATCATAAACATCAGTGAGCTGAAAAGCTGTTTCATGCGGTTTTATTCAAGTTCTTCAGGTAAGCAACCAGTTTCTCAACGGCACGCCCCCGATGGCTAATCTGGTTTTTTTGGTTAGCATCCATTGCAGCAAAAGAGGCCGAAAAACCATCCGGCTGAAAAACAGGGTCATAACCGAATCCGGCATCACCTTGTTTCTCTTTCAGAATCTGCCCCTCAACAATGCCTTCAAACTGGGTTTCCTTTCCGTCAATAATCAACGAAATCACTGTTCGGAAGCGGGCAGTCCGATCTTCTTTCCCTTGCAACTGATCAAGCAACTTAGCCATATTCGCCTCAGCACACCTTGCTTCTCCGGCATAGCGGGCCGAATAAACTCCCGGCTCTCCGTTCAGCGCATCTACTTCAAGTCCGGTATCATCAGCAAAACAGTTAAAGCCGTATTTCTCAAAAACAAAAAACGATTTCTCTGCAGCATTTCCTTCAAGGGTTTCCTGGTTTTCGGGTACTTCTTCATTACAACCGATATCGGCCAGACTGAGCAACTGAATTTCATCGCCTAAAAGCTGTTGTAATTCGCGGAGCTTATGGGGATTGTTAGTAGCAAAAACAAGTTTCATAAATCAATTTTAATTGAAGCACAGCCTCAAAAGATGGGTAAATCAACATCTTATTGCAAGTCTGGCTCTTTATTATTCTTCATTCTTTTCGAAGTCAAATTTACAAAAACCTGTCAATGACCAATGCCCAAATAATTGACAGGATGCTGAAGGAGTTAAAATCGAGGGCAACAGCCTGTGAAAAGAATCATAAAAAACAAGAGGGGTGCCCTTGTCCGGAGCACCCCTCTTCCATATAAGGTTTCAATAATTTACACGGCAGCTTCGCCGGGAACAGGCACCTGGGCTGTATCAACAATACCCACATCACCCATGATGTACGTATCAGGACCCAGTTTAATGTCTGAGTTCATCAGCTCTTCAAAAGTAACTTCCTTACCCGTATAAGCTGACATACGGCCCATAATGGCACACATGTTTGTGATGGCTGTTTGCTCGGCCTCATTCACCGGAATATTCTCCCGGATACACGTAACCAAATCAATGTGCTCCTGAACGTAAGGACTGATCATGCGCTCGCCACTTTCCTCAGCTGGATAAGCATACGAGTACAACTCTGCTCCTTTGGCATCCCAAATCATGTTGCGGCAGTTTGATGAGCCATTGCTTCCCATAACAAACTCTGAAACATTGTTCGTACAACCATTAATCTGGCGGCACATACTGTGGGTATGCATCCCATCGTCGTAGGTAAAATCAATGCTGAAATTATCATATTGATCGCCGGTTACACGACGCTGGCGCGAGCCGAAACCAACCGCCTTTGTCGGGTGCTTACCCGTAAACCAGTTAATTACATCGATGTTGTGAATGTGCTGCTCCACAATGTGGTCGCCCGACAGCCACAGCCAGTTTACCCAGTCGCGAATCATGAATTCCATTTCGCTCCAGTCGGCATTCGGGTTACGGTGCCACAGTTTCGACTGGTTCCAGTAACAGTTCGCGCTCACAATGTCGCCAATTGCTCCATTGGCAATCTGCTTGTACACTTCAATGTAATCGCGTTGGTGACGGCGCTGTGTTCCGGTGACAATTTTCAATCCCAATGATTCGGCTTTCTTGGCCGTAGCCATTACCGAACGAATACCCGTTGGGTCAACAGCCACTGGTTTTTCCATGAAAACATGCTTGCGCGCCTGAACGGCAGCCGCAAAATGCTCCGGACGGAAGTGAGGAGGCGTAGCCAAAATCACCACGTCAACGCCCGAGTCAATCACTTTTTCAAAAGCGTCAAATCCTACAAATATATTTTCGTCGGCCACTTCGTTGTTGGCCTGGTTTTTCAGTTTATTCCGGCAGTCGTCAATCCGATCCTGGAAAACATCACCCAAAGCATGAATCACCAGGTTAGGACCGGCATTTAAAAAGTCGAGTGCAGCACCCGAGCCACGGCCACCACAGCCAATCACACCAGCTTTAAGGGGTTTGCCATCCGGCGCCTGATCAAGCAAAGGAGGTAAGTTCAGTTCAACCGCTTTCTTCTTTTCGGAACACGATACCAGTGCATTCGCTCCTATCACACCTACAGCGCCTAGCGCTGCGGCATTGGTTAAAAATTTACGTCTTGAGAAATTCGATTTTTCTGTCATGATTCTTTAGATTTAGTTATGGATTTCCAGTATTTTCATCAAACTCACACACCACCCGGAAGCCAACCATGTTGGCATCAGAGTACCACCAGATACTTTTAGGCATTTGTGGATCGGTCTTCATCCAGGCTTCGGTTTTGGTAAAATCGCGATCAGCCGAACGTACATCTTCAGCCGAACTTTTGAATGAGCCTCCACGAACAACCCGCTCGGTACCACTTGCCGGTCCTTTCGGGTCCTCAACACCATCGCGAAGTGCATTGTAAGCATCCGGAGCATACCAGTCCAGGCAAAATTCAGCGGCATTCCCCAACATGTTTTTCAAGCCAAACGGATTGGCCTTTACAGCTGAAGGTGGTTGGGTTTTTGCCATGCTGTTAACATCATAAATCACATAAGAACTAATATTGGTGGTGTCTGCTCCAAAAATCTTATTCCAGAATTTGGCTTGCGAGAAATCGGTTGGATCCCCTTCAAAGAAGTAAGGGGTTTGCGTGCCACCACGACAGGCATATTCCCATTCTGCCTCGGTGGGTAAGCGGTAGGTTTTTCCGGTTACCTGAGAAAGCCATTCACAATACACCATGGCTGCCCGATGACGCATGGTAATAGCCGGACGATCGCCCAAGCCCCAATTTTGGTCTGGTTGGCCATACGGTGGCGTTGGTCCGGTAATGGCATCCACATCACCTTCAGTGCGCGAGCCTTCTGTATCGGTGCTTCTGCCTTCGGCGCCTGTCTGGCTATAGAAAGCCAAAAACTCGTTCCAGGTCACCTCAACTTTTCCCATAAAGAAAGGACTGATCTTCACTTCTTTTTGAGGCCCTTCATCTTCATCGCGGTAAGGTTCGTCAGCCGGGCTACCAATCTTGAAGGTTCCACCTGGAATAGCAACCATTTCGAAGGAAACCGGAGTCTCCGGAATCTTTTCTTCAAAATCTTCGTGTTGATCTACCGGGGTGGGGTCATCATAAATCTCAATATTGGCCTGCATATCCTTTCCAAAGCCAATGTTGCTTTCGTGTGTCGCATTCGGGTCGAAATGACCGACATGCAGGTGACAGTTAATACAGCGCAATTCTTCTTCATTCTGAGAATAATAAAGGTGCGCATCCTGTCCTTCTTTCGATAAAGTTAAAGGGAATAAGTTGACATGACACTGAATACACGAAGCTTTGTACGTAAAATGCTGTGCCTGCTCAACGGTTGACTTGGCTTCCCAGTTAAAACTTTCGTGGTCTTTAAATAAATACCCGTAAATGTCTTTTGCTCCCAATCGGGCTTTTTCAATCAAATAGCCTTCGCCTTTGGGAGGCAGGTGGCAATCCACACATTTCACCTGAATCCCGCTTTTGTTGTCATAATGCGTTGACAGTTTCCAGGACTCTGTTACATGCGGATGAACGTGACATGATTCACAAAACTCGTTCGTTGAAGTATATTCTACCGACTTGTTGAAACTGATAAGAGCCAACAAACCAAAGACAAATCCGATAAAAAGTACAAGGAGAATTTTTTCCTGAAAGAATTTTCGAAGTTTCCCAGCCATTGCTGTAATCATTTAGTTGGTTTGAATTAAGAGTAGTTTGCACCCAAATTTAGCAAAAACAAGTTCAAAAATAGTTTTTTTGTAAAAATTAAGTGAAAAAGGCCGCCTGAGAGCAACCTTCTTTTAGGAAAAAATGAAAGAGGTAATCAGAAAACCAAATGGTGATCCAGAAAAGACCTCCGGGAGCACTCCATGAAGACCTTCTGGGATGGTGGTGTCTTCATCATCTGCTTTCTGTTTCATGTTATTTAAAACTACCACAAGATAAGCACTCCCCTGCAAGCTAAGTTTAACTATGGTTTATCTTCCTGTGAGTGAATTGTTAAAACAAAGTGCCCGATTGATCAATTTGCATTATCTTTTCTTAAAAATTAGTTGTTCATGTTGAATCGGTCAAATTACCTAAATGCTTTTTTGGAGCTGTTTTATCCACGTTTGTGCCTGGTCTGTGGCGACAAGCTGATTGCTACCGAAACTTACCTGTGCCTGAAATGCCAGCTTCATCTGCCCCGCACTAATTACCACAACGAACCAGACAACCCCATGGAACAGCTTTTTTACGGGCGGCTGCCCATTGAACGAGCCTGTGCTTATTTCGATTTCAAAAAAGGAAGTCCGTACCAAAAAATACTGCATCAACTCAAATACCGTGGGCTGAAACAACTTGGAGAATACATGGGCGCTCAATTTGCTTTGGAAATTCAGGATACCAAATGGATTCAATCTGTCGATTTTCTTTGCCCGGTTCCCCTCCATCCTCGAAAAGAACGCAAAAGAGGCTATAATCAAAGCTATCATCTGGCCAAAGGCTTGTCGGATAAACTTGGCATCCCGGTTGAACAGGAAGCACTCATTCGCAAAAAGTTTTCGAGTACCCAAACCAAAAAAGGACGCTACGAACGATGGGAAAATGTGGAAACCATTTTCGAGCTCCGACATCCGGAACGGTTCGAAGGCAAGCACCTGTTACTGATTGATGATGTGGTTACAACCGGAGCAACGCTGGAAGCCTGTGGAGCAACCATTTTGAGGGACTGTTCGGCAAAAATCAGCATTCTGACCCTGGCTATAGCCTGATTTATAAGCTGACCAAAGCTCAATCGCTAATCGTAGCGCCTGTAAAAATAGTGGATGCCCGTTCAACCTCCATTACCGCAAAAAAACCAAGAGCTCCATTGCTGATATTTCCCTTAACATTGGCTGGCGGACCACTAAATAGCGGCACTTTTGTCCCTGTTTCCCGATCAACCCCAACAAGAAATTCGTAATAAGCCTTCGTAATTCCAGCCATTTCCAGAGTAATGGTGTCGCCTTTGGCAACATACTCCCCTTTCTCCTCATCAAAATACTGCACAAAGGCTCCTTGAAGTTCATTGCCATTAAAAAAACGATCATCCACAGCCCGGTAATTATGCAGCGAGTCGGTAGCAAGAACGCCGTTTTGATAAACTTTAAACAAATAATAGTCCTCAGTAGCCGGATTATCTTTACTGAACACCCCAACTTCCCAACCTTCCCAGCTCACATTATAAACCACGGCCGCTCCATAAACCGGCGCCGTTGGTTTCATCACCGTTTCGGCCCGGTAGGTTTCCCACTCCCCGTCCGAGTTCACATCCACATTCGAAATGTCAAGCCGGTACTTCCGACCAACCACCCCAAAATAATTGGCCGGTGTTTGGTAAATGCCCGGCCGCATGGGATCTTCAGTCAGCTGAATGGTTTGTTCTCCATCATTCAGGCTTAGCTGTGCATCCGACACCATTTCTACTTCCTGGTTCGAAAAATAAGGAGCCGATTTACTCAGCCTCACTTCATGAGCCAGGGTATCACTGGTTATTTCGCCAAAAACAACCAATAGCGGCTCTCCGGCTTCATCCAACTCAAAGTCAACCCGCTCGGTACAGGCCAGCAACAACATCAACATTGAGATCAAGTATTTTGCGTTCATGGTGAATTAAAATTTGAAGTTATAAGTAACAGCTGGGATCACCGGAAACAAATAGGTCTTTTCAGCATAGGTTTGCGTCGGATTCTCGGTATCCTGAACGAAATTCAAGGCCCATGTATTCTTGCGGTTATAAGCATTGTAGATCGAGAATACCCACTCCCCTTTCCAGGCTCTACTGTTGTTCTTCCGGTTTTGCAGGGTCAGCGACAAATCCAACCGATGATAATCATCGTAACGCGCCCCGTTTCGCTCTGAATAATGTGGAACAATGGTGCCATTGATTTCATAGCGCTGAACAGGTAAAGTCACGGGCTGCCCGGTGGAATAAACCCAGTTGGCCGAAAGCGAAACACGCTGGCTCAACTCGTAATTCAGTACCGAACTAAAGTCATGGGTTTTATCAAAAGGAGCCGCATAGCTGTTTCCATCATTGATGCCCGGAATCGTACGTTCGGCCCGCGACAGGGTGTACCCAAGCCATCCGGTCAATCTGCCTTCGGTCTTTTTCATCAACAACTCCAGCCCATACGCTTTGGAGTTGCCCACCCGCAATTCTCCTTCAAGGTATTTATTCAACAACAAATCCGCATGATCCACAAAATCAACCGTATTCTTCATATCCTTGTAATAGGCTTCCATGGAAAGCTGATAACGGTTCTGCTGAAGGTTGTGAAACACTCCCAGCGCAAATTGGTCGGCAAGCTGCGGCTTAACATTGGGGCTGGCCGGAAACCAGATATCAAGCGGACTGCCTGCCGCCGTATTGGAAGCCTGCTGAATGGTTTGGCGTGAGCGGTTGTAGTTGAATTTCAGTGACCAATCCGGGGCCAGAAGGTAGTTTACGCCAAAGCGCGGCTCTATTCCCCAGTAGTTTTGGTACACTTCGCCCGATGCGTAGCTGGTCGAATCAACTGGTTCATAATTTTCACCATACTCATAAACAGTCCCTTCGCCAATATTCTGAAAAAGGGATAGCCTTAGCCCGTACTTCAACACCAGTTTCTCGCCAATATGGTGCTGGTGCGAAAGGTAGCCGGCGTGCTCCAAGGCATAATTTTCACCCACCTGGTACTCACCAAAGATCGATTGCTCGCCAATCCCCATCGCCATTCCCGGATTAAAGGCATGGTGAAAACTCTGCAATCCAAATTTCAGTGAATGCCACGGGGTGATGTAATAGCCAAAATCCACCTTTATGCCCAGATCTTCCAGGTCTGATTCCCAAAGCCATGATTCCGGGTCTTCTTCATCGGTTCCCAATTCATAGTCGTAGCGACTCCAGACCGCCGTTAAGTTCATAAACAGTTTGTTGGAAAAGATATGATTCCAGCGCGTAGTCAAGGTTTTATTTCCAAACCCCATCCTGAAGAAATTGCTTTTCATGATATCGCGTCCGAGGTAGGAACTCACATATAAGCGATTATTTTCGTTGAAGCGATGCGAAAGTTTCAGGCTGGCATCGTAAAAATAGAGCCGGCTGTTTTTTACATCCTCATCCGACGAGAGCGGCAGAAACAAATCCATGTAAGTTCGTCGTCCCGATAAAAGCACGGTTGTTTGGTCCTCTTTTAGCGGCCCTTCCAGCGTCAGTCGGCTCGAAATGGTGCCAATGCCACCTGCTCCCGCAAACGTTTTGGAGTTCCCATCCTTCATCCGCACATCAAGCAGCGATGAAAGGCGTCCCCCGTATTGGGCAGGCACATCGCCCTTGTATAGTTTGAGGTCCTTGACCGCATCGTTGTTAAATACTGAAAAGAAGCCCATCAGGTGAGAGGCATTGTAAACCGTTGCTTCATCCAGCAAAATCAGGTTCTGGTCAGGGCTTCCGCCACGCACACTAAAGCCCGAACCACCTTCAGCCGTTGAATGCACGCCCGGCAAAAGCTGAATCGCTTTAATTAAATCCACCTCCCCCATCAACGCTGGAATGGATTTTATGGTTTTCGTTTGCAGCCGCTCCACCCCCATTTCCACCCGGGTGATGTTTTGATCTTTTCGTTCGCCAAACACCTGAATCTCCTTCAGTTCTTCCGACTCCGCAGCCAAACCAATTTCCAGTCGCTGATCTTCGGTCAATACAAGCTGTTGCACCAAATCCTCGTAACCGATATAACTGCATACCAGCGTATAAGTTCCGGGGGCAACAGCCAGTGAATAAAACCCATAGCTGTTGCTGACAGTTCCCATCCCAAGCTCCTGAATCAAAACCGATGCCCCAATCAGGCTTTCACCACTGCTGGCATCCACAACGTGACCACTTAAGGTTTTCCGGTTAAGTTTCTCCTTATCATTCCGGGCGTGCATCGAACCAACGGTACAGGCACATACAAGCAACAGGAAAATTAGTTTTCTGAGCATTGTTCAGGTTCTTTCAAATGGTTTGTATTTGTTTTCTGGCTTTCAATAAGACTCCCGTTCCCTGCAATCGTTTCACTTTTTTTGAAAAAATTGATCTTTAATTTTAAAAATCGAAAAGTGTTCGGGGAAGCAGCAGGAATTGTTAAACGGGGTTAAGCATGCAAACCACTAGAAATTTCGAAAATTCTGCAGCCTTTCATGCAACAGGCGAACGCCCAGCCCCGCCTTTTCTTCGATGAATTGCACCTTCTTCATGCTAACCGGAGGACGCTCCGGATCAACCACAAACACCGGGGTATCCTTGTGGGTATAATGCATGAGTCCTGCTGCCGGATAAACATTGAGCGAGGTTCCTACCACCACAAAAATATCGGCTTGCTCAACCATGGGAACAGCTTGCTCCATCGCCGGAACTTCCTCGCCAAACCAAACAATGTGTGGACGGAGCTGGTGTCCTTTCTCACACAAATCGCCAAATTTGAGTTCCCAACCATCCAGTTCGTAAATTAAATCGGGATACCGGGTGCTGCGTACTTTTTTCAATTCGCCATGCAAGTGAAGCACCTTGGAACTTCCGGCCCGTTCGTGCAGGTCATCCACATTCTGCGTGATAATTTGCACATCAAAATCCTGCTCCAACTCGGCCAGACCAAGGTGCCCGGCATTGGGGCTACACTCATAAAGCTGCTTGCGCCGGTCATTGTAAAATTGCATGACCAGCTCCGGATTCCGCTCCCAGGCCTCAGGTGTGGCCACCTCGCTAATATCATATTCTTCCCACAGTCCACCCATATCCCGAAAAGTACGAATACCACTCTCCTGACTCATTCCTGCCCCTGTGAGAACCACCAATTTCTTTTTCATTCCGCTGCGTTTTTTTGTTTTTAAAGATAAGCTGAAATGCCAGGACTTGCAACGATCCGTCAGAAACTCAAGCGCCACGGCAAGATAAGTCTGCTCTCTTTTCAAAGCCTTGATCAATTTTACGAAACAGCCGCCCATCAGGTAGTTGTTTGCTAAAAGAGGAGAACTCCACACAGTAGCCGATTACTTTTCAACAGCGCGGCCCAGTTAAGGACTATTTTCCTACTTTTGTGGGTATGATTGACCAGGCAACAATTGACCGAATAATGGATGCAGCCGAGATTTCAGATGTGGTCTCGGAGTTTGTGACACTGAAGCGAAGGGGAGTCAACCAGCTTGGGTTATGTCCGTTTCATAACGAAAAGACACCATCGTTTATCGTGTCGCCCGCAAAAGGTATTTTTAAGTGTTTTGGCTGTGGAAAAGGAGGCAATGCCGTTAACTTCATCATGGAGCATGAGGCACTCTCGTATCCCGAAGCCCTGAAATGGCTGGCCAAAAAATACCATATCGATGTTCAGGAAGAAGAGGAAACAGAACATCAGAAGCAACTGAAAGACGACCGCGAAAGCATGATGATTGCATCGGCTTACGCACAAAAATATTTCACCCGTTACATTTGGGAAGAAAATGAAGGCCGAACCATTGGCCTTAGCTACTTGCGTGAACGGGGACTTCAGGACACCATCATCAAAAAATTTGAATTGGGATACTGTCCTGATGGCAAAGACATCTTTACCCAGGCCGCGCAAAAGCAAGGCTATAAAATGGAATACCTGGAAAAAACCGGGCTGACTATTAAACGCGATGACTGGGTGCGCGACCGCTTCTCCGGACGGGTCATGTTTCCCATTCACAATGTGGCGGGACGGGTGACTGCTTTTGGGGGGCGAACACTGAAAAGTGATAAAAATATAGCCAAATACCTGAATTCGCCCGAATCGGAAATTTACCACAAAAGCCGGGTACTTTATGGCATTTTCCAGGCTAAACGCGAGATTACACGGCAAGACAAGTGCTACCTGGTAGAAGGATATACCGATGTGCTGGCCTTTCACCAGGCAGGCATCGAAAATGTAGTAGCTTCCTCGGGAACAGCTCTCACCCCGGATCAAATCCGACTAATCAAGCGATTCTCGCCCAACATCACCATTATTTATGATGGCGACGAGGCTGGAATCAAAGCATCGCTGCGCGGAATTGACCTGGTGCTTGAAGAAGGCATGAACGTCAAAGTGCTGCTCCTTCCGCAAGGAGAAGACCCCGACTCGTTTGCCCGCTCCATGAGCTCGACGCAACTGCAGGAGTACATCGAGGAACACCAAACCGATTTCATCCGGTTTAAAACCAAGCTGCTGCTCGAAAAGTCGGAAAACGATCCGGTAAGCAGAGCCCGCATGATCAGCAACATTGTGCGCTCCATATCGGTAGTTCCCGATACCATCACCCGCTCAATGTACATCAAAGAATGCAGCACGCTGATGGATGTGGGAGAAGATATTCTGTACACCGAGATCCGAAAAATTATGATGAAAGAGTCAGAGGATCATCGTCGGAAAGAGTACCGGGCAAAAGCTGTTCAACAGCAACAGCCAGCGACTCCTCAGCCGGTAAATACGGTGAAGAACCTCTGCGAAATTGAAGAACGCGAAATTCTGCGTGTCTTACTTAAATATTTTCACACCGAAGTTTTTGAGGAGGAAGGCGAAAATCCCGATGAAACGATTTCTATCTCGGTTGGGCGTTTTGTGTTGGAGGAAATTGAAAATGATGGGCTGAATTCCGACAATGCGCTGATCAACCAGTTTCTGGACTTTTTCCGCGAAAACCTTGACAATACCGATTTCAAGCCCATGCCGTTTTTCACCAATCACTCCGACCAGCGCATTAGCCAACTTGCCAGCGACCTGCTTTCTGAAAAGTACACCGAGAGCAAACGTTGGACCCGTGGCGGCGCCTTTGTGGAGGCTGAAGATGAAATTCTGGATTTGATCGTTCCCAAGGTTGTGCAGGAATACAAACTCCGGAAAGTAAAAAACATGCTTTCGGAGCTGGAAAAAAGCATTCAGCTGGCTGCCTCCGACATCGAAAAGGTGATGAGCCTTCAAAACCAATACCTCAACCTGAAAAAAGTAGAAAAACACCTGTCGATCCAGCTGGGAAACCGGACCATTACCCGCTAAAAAATAGAATCACATGAGAACTTTGTTTATTGAGAATCGTGAAGAAATAGACGACATTATCCGAGCTTGCAAAACCTGTTTTGTGGCCATGTCAGACGGTGATGTTCCCTACGTTTTGCCCATGAACTTTGGCTATGATGGCGACACGATTGTCCTGCATTCGGCCCAGGAAGGGCGCCTTTGGGAAACCATCCGAAAAAACCCCAACGTATGCATTAACTGGACCCTGGGCGAAGAACTGACCTGGCAGGATGTCCGGGTAGGCTGCAGCTACCGCGTCAAATCAAAATCGGTGCTTGTTGAAGGTGAAGTTGAAATTATTGATGACTATGACGAAAAGTACCGCATGCTTCAGCAAACCATGGCTCAGTACAGCGACCGCGAGTTTAAATTCGGAAAACCAGCTGTACTCAACGTTGGCATCATGAAAGTTCACATCAAAAAGATTACCGCCAAAGAATTTGGAGCCAAGGCCGTGACTCCCTGGAACCAGCATAAAGAATAAGAATAGCCGTTGGCCGGCTCGCAGATTCTTGTTACTTTTAAACGCTTACTTTTGAATTGTAAACTATGATTTTTGTTACCGGAGGCACAGGGTTAGTTGGTTCACATTTGCTATTCAATTTATTAAGTTCAGGCAAACAGGTGCGCGTTTTAAAGCGATCCACCAGCAATGTGAAAGGGGTGAAAAAAGTGTTTGCCTACTACACCGACCAAGCCGACCAGCTTTATGAGCAAATTGAATGGGTGGAAGGTGATATTTTGGACAACCACAGCATGGAAGAGCTCCTTGTCGGGGTTTCTGAAGTCTATCATTGTGCGGCCATTGTATCGTTTCATGCCAACGACCGCGACAGCATGCTTAACAACAATGTGAAAGGAACAGCCAATATCATTGATGCGGCTCTTCATCATAACGTAAAGAAGTTTTGCCATGTTAGCTCCATTGCGGCCTTGGGAAAAACCCAGGACGGCAGCGAAATTAACGAAGAAACCTATTGGATTCCATCCAAGCGAAAATCGGGCTACAGCCTGAGTAAGTTCTTTTCTGAAATGGAAGTGTGGCGCGGCATTGAAGAAGGACTGGAAGCTGTTATTGTCAATCCATCCATTATTTTGGGGCCGGGCAACTGGGATATTGGGAGTCCCAAGCTTTTCCAGGCTATTGCCAAAGGCCTAAAGTATTACACCAAAGGCGAAACCGGTTTTGTGGATGTGCGGGATGTCGCTTCGGCTATGGTTCAACTGATGGATGAGCAGAACTTTATGAAGACTAAAAACCAGCGTTTTATATTGAACGCAGGCAACATGAGCTATCAGAATTTCTTCAATAAGATAGCTGATTCACTGCAGAAGCCACGCCCCCGAACCTTTGCTTCCGACCTTGTTTTACAAATGGCTTGGCGGGCTGCGCGTTTAGCCAGCTTTTTCTCAGGGAAACGTCCTCAAATCACGCGGGAAGCTGTTTCCGGCTCCAACCTAATTCATCGGTACAATGGAGAGAAAATTCAGAAAACAATTGATTTTCACTACCGCAACCTGGACGAAACCATTTGCGACATCGCTCATTTGTTTCAAAAAGATATTAGCTAAAAAAAAACGGGAGTTCTTTCGAATTCCCGTTTTTTATGGATCAAATTGACCTTATTTTTCAATTTCTTTCCAAACCAAAGCACTGGCACCTACGATAGCGGCATCTCCTTGTTTTAGTTCTGAAGGAAGAATTTTGATCTTATTTTTGAAGATTGGCAGCAAGTACTCTTCCATGCTAGCCTTAGTTGGCTTGAAGATATAATCGCCGGCAGCTGTTGGGCCACCAAACAGGAAGATTGCTTCCGGACTCAGGTGATGAACCGTATCAGCCAATCCTTGTCCCAGCCACTTACCAGTCAGCTCAAACACTTCCAACGCCACTTTATCTCCTTTTTCAGCAGCATCAAAAATCATTTTCGAATCCAATTCTTTAAATGATTTATCAGCCAACAAGCTGTCAACGGCATTGTCGCGTACCATAATTTCAAAAGCAGTACGTTTCATTCCCGGAGCTGAACAGTAGGCTTCAAGGTGACCTTTCGTTCCACATCCGCAAGTACGACCTCCCGGAATCAGAACAGTGTGTCCGCATTCGCCGGCAAAGCCATCCGCACCATAAACCAAGTCTCCATTAACTACAACACCACTTCCTACTCCTGTTCCCAGTGTGTACATTACGAAGTTTTTCATGCCTTTGGCGCCACCGTAAATCATCTCACCGATGGCAGCAGCATTTGCATCATTGGTCAAGGCCAAAGCATCCATATTAGGGAAACTCTTTTTCAACAACTCAACCAATGGCACAACACCCCTAAATGAAAGGTTTGGTGCATATTCAATTGTTCCGCTGTAATAGTTTCCGTTGGGAGCTCCGATTCCAATTCCCAAAACTTCAAGGTCACTGTTCACCAATTTTACTGATTTGATCAGCTCTTTAATGGCTACAGTCAGTTCATCAATATATTTTTCAAGGTTACCATGCGAAGGCGTAGGAATTGAATCTTTAACCATCACATTGCCCGCCTCGTCAACAACACCAATTGCAGTATTGGTACCGCCGATATCGACTCCTATTGCTACTTTTTTCATATAATTAAATTTATTAACTAACAAGTTCTTATTAACTCTTCATGACCCTTTAATTGATTAGAGGGTCATGAAGTTAGTTCTGTATGACAATTAGCCTTTTTGGTGCACTTTAGAACCAATCAAAGCGTAATATAAGATATAAAGCTCACCAATAACAACAAGCGTCCAGGTCCAAGCCCAGTTACCACCCAAAGCGTCAGCCATCATACCTTGCATCAGTGGAAGAATCGCACCACCAATTACTCCAATCATCAATGCTCCTGATGCCTTAGAAGTATATTTTCCAAGATCAGCAACTGCCAAAGAGAAAATACCACCCCACATAATTGAGTGTAATAGTCCGATACCAACCAAGAACCAAGGGTTACCTGTAATCATCGAAATCAAAACCAATACCGTTGCTCCTACCGAAGTAACCACTAACTGTACCTTGGCCGAAATCTTACTTAAAGTACTTCCTACCAAACGTCCAACAAGCATACCTCCCCAGTATAACATGGCCATGCGTGAAGCTCTTTCAGCAAAGCTTCCACCCAGCCAGTCAGCATACATGTTAATGTTAGCACCAATAGCTACTTCAACACCAACGTAAAAGAAGATACCAATAACACCCAATTTTAGGTGAGAGAATGACCAGATACTTTTTTCTAGTTTTACACCTTCGTCGTTTGTTGTTCCTTCAATATGAGGAAGTGTTAATTTGCTTACAATAAAAACAACAACTGCAATCGTTACTGCTAACAGCACGAATGGTAATAATACCTGGTCGATTTTAACATCGGCAATAGATACACCACCAAACACAATACCTGCCACAAAATAAGGAGCGATAGTTGTACCAATAGAGTTTGAAGAACCTCCAATAGTAATACGCTGAATAGCACTTGTTCCTTTTACATCACAAGCAGTTAGGTAAGGGTTAATTACAACTTGCATTACCGTTGCTGCTGATCCGACAACAAATGAACCTAACAGGAATACAAAGAATCCAACAGGAATACCGGCAACTGCGGGTGAATTTTCCATTGAACCAATCCATGCTGAACCAGCACTGACTAACAAACCAAAAACCATTAAGATCAAGGCTCTGATCAAGGTTTTCTTATAACCATAGTTGTCAACCCACTTACTTCCAGTTCCACCCATTACCGGATATGCCAGGAACCAAGTAAAGGTTACTAATATTGACAAAGTGTTTTTAATCCCTTGGATACTATCAGCACCAAGGAATGCTGACTCTAAAGGTTTTTGAAACTGTTGAAAGACTACCGTCAAAAATCCAACGATAAAAAATAAAAATACCATTGTAAGAAATGGCCCTAAATAACTCTTCTGCTGATTCATAATTTGATTATTAATTCTTATAAAGTTGATTTATTGTTATAGTTTTCGTCTTAAACTCGATTGTTATCTTTTGATTAATAATTCCATTTTCAGTAACGAGTCCGAAAATACCAAAATGATTTTAATCTGCTCTTATAATTGTTCTAAATAAGTCAAAATATTAGTGATTCGACCTGAATCTGAGAAGTTTTTTAGATGCAAACCGCAAACCATCAAACGGTTTCATGGATTAAGCGCAAAAGAAAGGAGCCAATATTCCTGATTTAAAGAATCGCATGAAGTCCATGCCAAAAAAACACACAGACAGCCAATTAGCAAGGACAATCGCCAAATCATTAACACTTTTTGTTTCTGGTAATATTTCCGAAAAAGTAAGCTTACCAAGCCCTGTCTGTTGAGAAATCGCCTTCACTGATCATAACTAGAAACTCATTTATCCTTGTTGTTGTCATCTTGTTTGCTTTCCTCTCCAACTCCGGCCGGATTGATGGTATTCTGGTAGGGCGAAGTGATGCGCCGCCCACCATACTCGAAGCGTTCATTCATAATATTCAGAATTTCGTTGGCCGTAGACTCCACCGGCTTGTTCGACACATGCACCACCGTAAACCCTCCTTTTTTAAAGATGAAGGAGGCATTCCGGATTTCATTTCTCACTTTTGCTTCATCGGTATAGTTTGAACTGTCGTGCCGTGGCAAACTCCGCAAACGCTTGATGCGATGGGCAATTAAATGTTGGTAACCAATATGAAGTCCAAAAACCCGTTGCGAATCAACCTCAAACAATTCGCGCGGAGGACGAATGCCATTCACCAAAGGAACATTGGCCACCTTCCAGCCATACATCGCCAGGTAAACACTCAGCGGAGTTTTGCCCGATCGGGAAACACCACACAAAATGATTTCAGCCTTGTGCAAGCGCTCAGGACTCATGCCATCATCATGGTTCAAAGTAAACTCAATGGCTTCAATACGATCGAAATAGCGCTGGTTGATTTCCCGAAAAAGCCCGGGTGATTTTAACGATGGAATACCCAGTTCCTCATCGAGGTAATCGGCCAATTTCCCCATGAAATCCACCTGTTTCACCTGATGTTTTTGAGCCAGGGCAATCAATTTTTTACGCAGTTCCGAATTAACCATGGTATGGGTAATCAACCCGTTGTCTTTCTGAGCACGAAGCACCACCTCTTCTATTTTTTGCTCATCCGAAACATCGGAAACAATAATTACCGGCACTTTATTATCCGGATACTGAATGAGTAACGATTGAACCATATTATTCCCGGCAAGGCCTTTCCCTCCGGAAACAACATAAATCGGCTTTCCTTTTTTTCTTTTGTTTGAATCGGGCATGGCAAACAAGTTAGATTCCTGTATTATAGAAAACAAAGTAGCACTTAAAATGATCAGGCACAAAAAAAGGCCCCTAAAAAAGAGGCCTTTAAATCAAATTTCAATGCGATTTAAAATAATTTCTCTGCGCCCCTTTGGGGCAATGGCATCAAGGTAAAGCCGTAACTGTAGCTTTTCTCCAGCAAGCGGTAGGAATTAATCGGCCGGGCACGCAATGACCAGCTATCAATTCCCCCAACTCCAGCCTGAGTCAGATCAATATTCAGGGTGAAGAAACCAGCCTCTTTCAGCTCATTGGTATGCCGTGCCTTATTCAACATATCTGCCGTATAAGGCCATACCGAAGTTCCCAACGGCTGATCACCAAAAACCATGATCCCCTGCCCTTTGGCATTCGCAAGGTTCAACCAACGCACATCAGTGCGGTTACCATTTTCCTGAGGAACAATGTAGTCGAAGATAAAATCACTTACCTTGCCGTGGAAAACATCCACTTCAGCTCCCTGATTCCGGTCAATGTAATTTTCATGCTGACCTTTTCCATAAAAAACCATGTTATTCATTGACTGAGGCACCGTGGTTGTCATTCCAATGCGAATGGGCTCCGAAACTTCTTCCGGAATCTGGATGGCATAAGCCACATGAACCCGTGCATCAGCCGTTACTTCGTAAGCCAATTGCAGCTGAACACCTTCGTTTTCCAAAGTGGTTTGAATACGAATTTTTGAATCCGTTGCATCGGTAGTGAAGTCAGTCAGGCTAAAGTTTTCAGCCAGCTCGGGCCACTTCGACAAACGCTCCTGAACACGCCAACCCCGGCTGTCATTATCCGTCAGTGGACGCCAGAAGTTGGGTTTCAATGGAGATGCGATAAAGGTTTCCCCATTCGCCTTATAGGATGTCAGGTAGCCCGATTGCTTATCAAACTGTACTTCAAAATTCTTGTTCCCAATCACCAGCTGTTGCGCATCATCCGTCAAAATACCAACAGTTTCACGTCCTTTTGAAGGCGCTAAGACCATTGGTTTTGATCCGGGAATCAGCATTTGCTCCTTGGCAATTTCGTAACCCGCTTTTTCCCATTTGGTATCCGATTTCAGGTGAGCACTCAAACGCAGCCAGTATTCAGCATCATCAGACGCTTTGGTATAAGGTATCCGAATAACTTTCGACTCACCCGGCAGCAAGTTGATGTCTTCAAGAACACCACTTTCAATCTCAGTGCCGTATTTTGAAACCGACCAGCGAAGTTCATAATTACTCAGACTGGTAAAGTTGAAGCGGTTTTTTACAATCACCTGCTTATCTTCGAGTTTATAAGCTTCCCAGGCAACTGGTTGAAACACGTATTTACACTCATACATCTGTGGTTTCAAGGTTTGATCAGGATTAATCACCCCGTTCAGGCAGAAGTTATTGTCGTTCGGTGTATCGCCAAAATCGCCGCCATAAGCAAAATACTCCGTGCCATCTTCATCGGTTTTGGTGATTCCCTGGTCCACCCAATCCCAAATATGACCACCCATCAGGTTGTCGTGCTTACGGACCAGATCCCAGTATTCTTTCAGGTTACCCAATGAATTACCCATTGAGTGGGCATACTCGCACATCAAAATAGGCCGGTGAATATACGGACTGGTGGCCATTCCTTCCAGCTCCTCAAGTGTTGGGTACATCCGGCTCAACATATCCACAAAAGCCGGATCGGTTGGGTTGGATGAGTTGGTGATCGACCAGTACTCTTTACTTCCCACTTTCTTGTATTCAGGATGGCTAGGGGCTCCCTGCGCGCCTTCGTAATGAATGGGTCGGCTTGGATCGAAATCCTTAAGCCAGCCTGCTGCTGCAGCATGGTTGGGCCCTGTTCCCGACTCATTTCCTAACGACCAAATCACAATAGAGGCATGGTTTTTATCGCGTTCAACCATGCGGATTACCCGTTCGTTGAACGACTGGAGCCACTCGGGCTGGTTGGTAAGGAATCCGCCAGCATGGTGAGTTTCAATGTTGGCCTCGTCAACCACATACAAGCCATATTCATCGCACAAATCGTAGAAATAAGGATCGTTCGGATAATGGCTGGTTCGTACCGAATTGAAATTAAACTGCTTCATCAGCAAAACATCTTTCAGCATTTCCTCGCGGGTAACCGTTTTTCCTCCCTTCGGGCTATGATCATGGCGGTTGACTCCATACAGCTTCACACCTTTGCCATTAACCCGGAAGACGCCTCCATCCGTAGAAACATGTCGAAATCCTACTTTGGTGCTTCTGGCTTCCACCACTTCACCCTGCTCGTTTTTAAGTGTCAAAACAGCAGTATACAAAGCCGGCGATTCGGCCGACCATTTTTGCGGACTTTTCACTTCTGCCTCCAACAGGCCAAAATACACATTGTCGCGTTGCGGATACCCTTCAAAGCGTACCCGGTTAACCGGTATTGAAAGCGGGTCTGCAAAAGTGGCTTCCTGATTCGGACCATACAACTGGGTTTCAAGCGTCCAGTCTTTGGTAGCGATATCGCCAGCCACCGAAATTTCGGGACGCACCATAAACAAAGCGTCTTCGAACTGCGGATCAAACTTTGTGCGCACAAAAAAGTCATTGATGCTTACTTTGGGTTGAGCCAAAAGCAGCACTTCCCGGTGTAAGCCGCTCATGCGCCAATGATCCTGATCTTCGAGGTAACTGCCATCGCTCCAGCGAAACACCTGAACCGCCAAACTATTTTCGCCTGCCTGAACCAGTGAGGTAATATCAAACTCTGCCGGCAAACGGCTTCCCTGCGTGTAGCCCACCAATTCGCCATTCAGCCACACATAAGCAGCTGAGCTTATTCCGCCAAAATGCAGGATGATCTGGTTGTCCTCCCAAGTTTCCGGCAAAGTGAATTTTTTGAGGTATGAACCCACCGGGTTTTCGCGTTCAATGGTTGGTGGCGTGTTAGGAAACGGATAAGTTACGTTCGTGTAGATCGGGGTTCCGTAGCCCTGCATCTCCCAGCAAGAGGGAACAGTAATGTCATCCCATTCGCTGTAAAGCTGATCTTGCTGATAGAAATCCGTTGGCCGGTCTTTGGAATCAGCTGTAAAATGAAATTTCCAGCTGCCGTTCAGCGACAACATACGTGCCTGCTCCCGGTTTCCAGTCAAAGCCTCATCAGGCGTAGAAAATGAATAGGAAGTAGCCCGGGCCGGCAATTTGTTAATCCCAATCACCTGCTCGTTCTCCCAATCCTGTTGCTGCGCAGAAACTGCCCAGGAACACATGAAAAAAGTAATTAATGTTAATACAATTCGATTCATAGTATGAGTAGTTATTAATGTTGAATATTTTGAATGGACCTGAAAAATGTCCCCCTGTTGACAACCAGACTGCCTAAGGTCTGGTTCAGGCTTTTCGTAGAAAAGGCCAACAAAATGGGGTCACCTCCAAATCCAGGATCAGTTCCTGTTAACTTTTCTCACCCAAAGCCATTGAAATTGGGCCGGCAGCTTTTTACGGGCTTCCACCTGCATCGAAATTTCATAAACTCCGGCCCGAGGAAAATACAGTATCCCCAAATCGTGCGAGCTGAAATTGGGAATATGCCAATCGCTGTTGGGCTCCCCCACGGTCAATCCCGTAGGAACAAAAGATTGCTCCAAACTACTTTCGGCTCCAAGTACCTTCAACCGTCCGGCTGGTTTCTTTCCTTGAAAACTGTACGAAGCATCCACCCGATAGTTTCCCGGCTCATCAATAAAAAGCTTCCAGTGCAGCTGGTAAGTATCCTCCACCAGCACATGTGGTGGAATGGTTCCTCCCCGTTCGTAATCAACCCGGCTCGCTTGTCCTTCTTCTGCAAAAGCGTTCTCCGCCTTCAACGAGAAACCGCCATCCACTGTTTTAGCAACCAGGTTTTCCTGAATCTCCGGCTTTTGATCATACTCCAGCACAATCACCGAAATCAGATTATCCGGTTGTTCTGCCGGAAGCTCAATGCTTGTCAGCACCTCTTGATGCTTCATTTTTAAAGGCATTTGCAATTTATCGCTCAATACGAAAGCTTTTTGTGCCTGAGTCGTCACCCCGGTAAGCGGAAGTTGCGAATTGTAAGGCCAATTATACACATGCAGATAAAGCCGGTGAATGCCATGGGCAATCTCCTTGTAGGTAATTTTCCCCCAATCATGCTGATTTTCGGGCAAATCAAAAGCTTCCGCCTTGTAAATTGATTCTCCGTTGACCTCCAGCCACTGCCCCACTTCAAGCAGGCGCTGGCTAATTTCATAGGGCACCTTGCCGTTTGCCTTTGGTCCGATGTTCAGCATATAATTTCCATTCAGGCTCACATTGCCAATCAGCGCCTGCAACAAGCTGGTGGTCGATTTCCATTCGGTATCCAGCTGATGAAAGCCCCAGGAGTGCGCAACCGTTCCGGGCGATTGCCAGGGGTAATCCAGTTTTTGTGTGCCCAGCTGGTTGTCGCCTAAGGTACGGTAGTCAATATCGCTGTCTTCCTCAATGGAAAGGCCCAAGCGGGAGTTCACCAGGCAGTCGGGTTGTAAGGTTCGAATGAGGCTCTTAAGCTGAAGCAGTTGTTCCTTGCTGATAATGGATTCGGAATGGTTGATCCACATGTCAAACCAAATCATCCCAATGGACCCGTAGTTGGATAAAAGCTCCCGCATCTGCGGCATCACTTTCTCCTGCCAATACTGGTCATATTGTTCCGCAGTGATGGGGTAAATTTCTTTGGTGTGGTCCCAACCATAAGGATGTTCCCAGTCCACCCAGTGCGAGTAATAAAGCCCCAGCTTCAGCCCATGTTTCTGGCAAGCTTCGGCCAGTTCCTTCACAATGTCGCGTTTGGGCTGCGTATATTCTGCAATATCGTAATCTGACACCTGGCTGTCCCAAAGCGCAAAGCCATCGTGATGCTTGGCCGTCAGGGTTACGTATTTCATGCCCGCCCGTTTGGCCAGCAACACCCATTCTTCCGGGTCAATGGATTCCCAATCGAAGCGATCCATTAATTCCAGGTATTCATCTTTTTCAATCCGGTTACGGTAGTAAATCCACTCCGCGTAATTGTTCGCATTCCGCAAAGGCTCTCCTTTCCATATTCCTTCGGTAGCGCTATACAGGCCCCAGTGAATAAACATGCCATAACGGGCATCAACGAACCACCGGGCCCGCTCATTGGTTTGCGACTGGCCATGTAGTTGTGTAAAGCCAATAAGGGATAACAGCAGAAGAAGTAAGCTTCTGCGAAGTTCAATAAAAGGTGTTAGTTGGCTCATTTCATATAATTTAGCAGAATAGAACAATCAGTGACAAGGTGCTTTTTCATTAAAACTCCTGGGCTATAATGCAAGGTACGCTCCTTTCCAGCCCATGAAATTCTATCGAAAACTCAAATGTAGTACTTTCCTCGAAATCTGTAAAACAAGTCAAAAGCGTCCGATCACATTCATTTTCAGTTTTCGTCAAGCAGAAGTCAGGTCCTTAAAAAAAACCTCATTCACGCCAGCAAATGAGGTTTTCAATATCTTACTTAAAAATGATTAGTCAATCACAGCTACCCAACCATAAGGGTCTGGCGCATCGCCATCCTGAATGGCACGCAGTTTTTCGTAAAGTTTCGTGCTCCAGGGCCCTGGCTCAGTACCATAGTTATATTCCTTATCCAAGTCGTCGTCGTAAATCCGCTTGATCGGCGAAATAACGGCAGCAGTACCGCAGGCACCAACTTCTTCAAAAGTTTCCAGTTCTTCCACGGGCACTTTGCGGCATTCTACTTTCAAACCCAGATCTTTAGCAATCTGCATCAGGCTTTTATTGGTAATGGATGGCAAAATAGAGTCCGATTCCGGCGTAATGTAGGTTTCATTTTTGATTCCGAAAAAGTTCGCCGGACCACATTCGTCAATAAATTTTTTCTCACGCGAGTCCAAATAAAGCACCGCTGAATATCCTTCGGATTTCGCTTTTTTACCGGCAGTCAGACTGGCAGCGTAGTTACCTCCCACCTTGTATTTTCCGGTTCCTTGTGGAGCAGCGCGGTCAAACTTGCGCATAATCAGCAAATCAGTTGGTTTGAATCCTTCCGGGAAGTAAGGGCCTACGGGCATTACAAAAATAATGAACAAGTATTCTCCGGCAGGTTTTACCCCAATTTCAGGCCCGGTTCCAATCAGCAAAGGTCGAATGTATAAAGAGGCGCCAGAGCCATAAGGAGGGACAAAATCCTTGTTTTTTTCCACCGCTAATTTAACGGCTTCCTGGAATTTTTCAATTGGCAAACGTGGCATCAAAATCCCATCACAAGAGCTTTGCATGCGTTTGGCATTTTCATCCATTCTGAAAATTCGGATTTTACCATCTTTCCCCATAAAAGCCTTAAGCCCTTCGAAGGCCTCCTGACCATAATGAAGTGACGTAGCAGCCATATGCATGTTGATGTATTCAGAGTCATTCAACTCCAGTTCGCCCCATTCGCCATTTTTATAAGTGCAACGAACGTTAAAGTTTGCTTTACGATAGCCGAAGCCTATCTTCTTCCAATCTTGATTTTCCATAGTGTATGTTATTTGCTGAACCGCTTTTTTTGAATCCCTAAAATTAACGAAAAAAAAGACCAATTATACCGAAGAACCCTTCTAATTAGCGTCTTAAAAACGTGTTCTATAAACATATTCAAAAACAAGCAATTAGAAGACTAAAAGCGAAACACCAATAACACCTACGATTTAAAACAGAACAAAAGACACGAGCTACGAATTCGTAGAAAGGGTCAAAAAGTACCCATTATGCTTACGCATGTTCAACACTTGGTTTTTATCAAGCAGAAGATATTGTCCCTTGATCCCTTTCAGGGTTCCCTCAATCACCGGCTTTTTATCAAAACTAACGCTACTCACCTTGGTCGGGTACTCAGTTACCGGATAGTGCAGATCAAGCACCTCGTTTTCATCCGAAAAGTATTGCTGCAACTCCAGTGGCATCAACTGAAGTGCTTTTTGCTTTTCCGTTACCAGATCAATCGAATTATCTACCTTATTGGTTAGCATGGCCCGCCAGTTGGTTTTATCGGTAAAATGCTTTTTCAGCAGTACCTCAATAATGCCGGCAATATGGCGGTTGGGTGTTTTAGCCAGTCTAATAGCGCGGCTGGCACCCTGATCAATCCAACGGGTGGGCACCTGATGATGACGCGTCACTCCGATCTTCAGCTCACTGGAAACCGCAAAATAGACATAATGGTCAATCAGGTCGTGTTGCTCGGCCCATTCCAGGTCGCGGGCAAGCCCATACTGGGCTTTGGATAGTTCTGGACGCACAACCGATTCGTCGGCTTCCGGAACCGTCTGAAAGCAGGCATAACAAAAACCTTGTCCGAAGGATGTTTTTGTTTTCTTACCGCAGGAGATGCAGTTAATTTGCCCGTCAAATTTGAAATGAATATGCTGACCGATCAGCTCATTCATTGGAACAAGCTGGTCGCCAATTGGCAACTGGTACTGAATGGGCTCTCCCAGTTCAGTCTTCATTTTAAGTATATTCCCTTGGTATTCCATTGGTTTTTCAGGTAAAGTTAAGCCTCTTCAAATAAAGTCAAAACATCATGAATTTCCTTTAGTTCAAAAAAGCGATCACTTTTAATCTCGGCCGGGTCCATCTGCTCAAATTCCCAGGTGGTGTGATACGGAACATGCACTCCGTAACCGCCGAGATTAACAACGGGCAACACATCTGATTTCAGGGAATTTCCAATCATCATAAACTTCCCGGCCTCCAAATCGAGGTGCCTGAGCAATTCGCAGTAGTTTTCTTCCCGCTTGTTCGACATCACTTCGATGTGGTGAAAATACTTCAGCAAGCCCGACTTAGCCAGCTTGCGTTCCTGGTCGAGCAAGTCGCCTTTGGTGGCAACCACCAACCGATAATGGGGAGCCAGTTTCTCCAGCAAATCACGGATGCCATCCAGCAAAACTACATCTTTGTGCAGCATGCTTTTGCCAATGGCAATGATTGCCTCCATTTGGTCGGGCCGTACCTGCTTATCCGACACCAGCAAAGCGGTTTCCATCATGGAAAGGATAAATGCTTTAATCCCAAATCCGTACATCTCCATGTTCTGGCCTTCAACACGGTATAGCTCAGCCATCATGTTTTCGGTGGACTGATATTCTTCCATGATGTGGCAAAACTCCTTTTCGGCATCACGAAAAAAGTTTTCGTTTTCCCACAAGGTATCATCGGCATCAAAAGCAATAACATCAATCTCTTTTAAACTCATAATATCAGGGGTTCAATCAGGCTAAGAATCTGCACAAAAACGATAAGCAACACCATAGCGATTGGATATACCGTGGCATAAGCAACTGAAGGCGCATCGGTGTCGGTCATTCCATCAATGGCAGCAAGCCCGGGGGTACTGGTCATACTTCCTGTCAGTGTTCCTAACAAAGTTAAAATATTCATCTTCAAAAACACCCGAGCGACCAAACTCGTAATTATCATCGGAACCAGGGTGATCAAAATTCCATAAATAAACAACTCGATCCCATATTCCTGGAACGTGTCAACCAGGCTGGAACCTGCACTGGAACCAACAGCTGCCAGGAAAAACAGCAGGCCAAACTGTCGTAATAACTGGTTGGCAGCCCCGGTCATGGTCCACATTACAGGGCCAGTCTTTCCGGTTCGTCCAAGTACCAAAGCTGTAAGTAGAATACCACCGGTCAGCCCCAAACTAAATGAGAAAGACCCAAAGTTAATGCTCAGCTTGCCAACTAAAATTCCAAGAATAATCCCGGTTGCAATGGGTAAAAAATCGGTATCGGACAGGCGGCGGTCGTCATCGCCAAAAATGCGGTTGACCTGCTCCATATTTTCCTTGTTGCAGGCAACAACCAATTTATCGCCAAACTGCAACTTAGACGAAGGGGTTGGGGACAAGTCGATACCCGACCGGCGAATACGGGTAATGGTTGCGTTATAGGTACTGAGCATATTAAGCTGGCCCAGTGTTTTATTAACCACCTCTTTGTTGGTTACCAGCACCGAACGTACATCGTACTGGTTGCTCAACGGAATTTCAACATCCACCTCAGGACCAATCAGCAGTTTTACTCGGCCAAGTGCTTCAGCTGTTCCCACTGCTTTAATCACATCTCCTTTACGCAAAACGGTTTCCGGAGCAGGAGTGATGGCTTCCTCCCCCTGCATCACGCGCGACACAACAGCTTTGGTCATATAACGGATTCGCAGTTCGCGAATGGTTTTGCCCACCACATTCTCGTTTTCAACCAGGAAATTCTTTTTCATGATTTCCGGAAATCCGGCTGACATTTCCTTTTTATATTGTTCCTCAGCATCTTTAACATTTACACGTAGCAAGCGTGGCAGGAAACTCACAAATAAAATAACGCCAATCACACCAAACGGGTAGCCGATACCATAGCCAATGGACGCCAGCGGCGAACCTGTTGTATCGATGGCGGCAGCCAAGCCTGGCGTACTGGTTAAAGCGCCGGTTAGCAAACCAATGCAAAGGCTTTTATCAATACCACCAAGTTGAAAAACCAAGTAGGTGATAACACTCGAACTTAGGATAAGCAAACTCGCTAGAATGGCCAGTTCCCGTCCATTCTTTTTGAATGAACTGAAGAACCCGGGACCGGCCTGAATGCCAATTGTAAAAATAAACAGGACCAGTCCAAGATATTGAAAATCTTTGGGGATGATGACTCCAAAATGGCCAAATACCAAGGCAACAAAAATGACTGCAGAAACATCCAATGATATTCCCTTGATTTTAATACGACCCAAAATGAAACCGATCAAAATGATCAAAAACAGGGCAAAATAGCTATTCCTCAACAATTCCATGACAATGTTTTTTTAGGCCGACAAAAGTACAAACTTTATGCTGTAAAGCATCTAATAGTCTCGGAATTGTCCAGAAGTCGCTATTCTTTTAACAGAAAAGAAAAGTCATCGCCCGCAGCCTTCTCACAAGGTGCTTCTCCTTTTAAAAACAGACGTGCTGAACGTTCTCCGATTAAGCTTAACTGACCATCTTCCAACTTCAACATTGTTCCTTCACGCAAACCAACCACATAAGTGTCTGGATTAATCTCCAAAAACTCCGAGATACGCTGTTCGCGGGTCTCTCCTCCATGCCCTTCCGGATTAGCATCCAAGTAGTGTGGGTTAATTTGAAACGGAACCAAGTTGATGGTGTTAAAACTTTTAGGATCGATAATTGGCATGTCATTAGTTGTGCGCAAGGTCGGACAGGCCACGTTTGAGCCAGCGCTCCATCCAATGTAAGGGGTTCCCTGCTGCACTTTCCGACGAATAGCCTCCATCAAATCCTGATCATGCAGCATACGTACCAGCTGCCAGGTGTTTCCACCACCAATAACAATGGCTTCAGCCTCTTCCACCGCCTTTACGGGGTCCTTAAACCGATGAATACTGATAACTTCATGCCCAACCTCCTGCAAACTTTCATTTACTTTACGCTCATATTCCTCAAAGGAAAAAGTAACCGCTGCAAACGGGATAAACAAGGCTTTCACTTTTTGAGGTCCTAAAAATTGCTGAATTTCTTTCTTGGGATAAGCCAGGTAGTCTTCACCAGGCATGGTTGAGTTACTCAGAAGTAATAATTTCATGGTTCATCTATTTTGTGACCGACATCGGTCATTAAATCAGTTTTAAATCGGGGGACTAAAATACACAATGTCCTCCACAAAAACAGGAAATTTCTCAGCCAGCAACTTCTCATTAAAAGGATAACAAAGCCACCCCAACAGAAAAAGGATAAAGCTCAGGCCCTTTACCTTCTTTAAACAAAGGCTGAAGATCGTAGCTGGCGTAAAGATTGATCCATCGGTACCCCAAACGCACCTGCCCCGAGAAACGAAAATCATGCATGTGGAAGTCGTCGGGTGTTTTCAGCTTTTCCTTTTTTCCATTCTCCCGGTATTTCACCTTAGTATGGGTACTCAACCGCTTGCTGGCAACAACACCTGCTGACAGATGAATGCGGTTGCCATAGTGTTTCACGGGTATCTGAAACTCAACCAACAAAGGAACAGTCAGGTAAAACGACGATAATTTTGATTTTTGCTTCGAATCATACAAGCGTTCAATGGGTTCAATCCGGTCGGGAGTTTGCTCAATACTGGTTTTCTTATCCAGAAAATAGGTCTGAAATTCCATCCCTACGCCGGTGACCAATCCAATGGTATTTCGGGTGTGCTGTAAACTTTGAGAAATCTGAATAAGATTGAGGTTCAATACGGTTGACCGTAAAAAGTTGACATCCAAAAAACCGGCTTCGTCTTCCGGATAAAGAGAGTAATCTTTATCCATAAAGCCATTCAATCCTAGGTAAATGCCCGACCAATGCCCCGTAAATTTATCTTCCCAGTAATTAAAGCCATCCGTAACAACACCTTCGAACTGAATAATGTTAGGTTGATTACCCCAGCCAGGTTGACTTACAGGAATGCTATCGTTCAACTGAGCGCTGGCACCCAAGCTCAATAAGGAAGATAAGACTATGGCGAAAAATTGTTTCATGACTCTAATCATCCAACAAAGTTACGCATGATTATTGAAAAAAGAAGCCTGCACCAGGCAGGCTATTTTGTTTTCTGAAAGTTGGTTTTAGAAATTAACGATACTGATTCCTACACTAAAGGGAAAAAATTCCGGGCCTCCCCCATCTTTAAAAATGGACGACAGGTTGTAGGTCGCATACACACCTATGTCTTTCAAACCCACACGCCCGGTAACCGCATACTTGAAAGGATTGATATTGAAGTTGCCGTGATCTTTACTTTTAGAGCGATCTGTCTTTACTTTGGTGTGCGAGCCCAGGTTGAATCCACCAATTAAACCGCCCGATATATAAACTTCATTGGAATGATCGTTCACCGGAATCTGGAATTCAAGCAACAGGGGAATGGTCAGGTAAGAAACCGTCAGTTTTGACTTTTTCAGCCCATCATGCTCCAGTTCCAGAGGAACAATCTGCCCATCCACCTTCTGAAGAGTGATAGCATTGTCAAAGCGGTAGTTATTCATCGTCCAGCCCATACCAGTAACCAGACCAACACGCTGATCGCTCAAAACAATATTGTATTCTAGAAAGTTAATATTCACTTCCATGGACTTGGATTGGTTTAGCGACATAAAGCCGGTACCACCAAAGTGCCCGTCATCATAAAAGGTATTAATTCCCAATTCAAAACCACCCCAGTGACCATCAAAGCCTTTGTGCCGCCAGTTGTCTTTTTTCTTATCCCGGAAACCATCGCGATGCATGTTGACAGTAGTACGCCCCTCTTTCTCGATCACTTCAACATTCCGATTTCCAATCCGGATGTGCGTTGTATCGTTGCTATAATCATCTTCAATATGAATACGGTCATTTAAAATTCCCACCTCAGTTCGGCCACTACCTTCCTTTACATCAACCAGGTTTCCCACCTTCGTTGAATCCTGAGCATAAGTCAGGGTCAGGCAAAAAATCATCAGACTAAGTAAAACTGTTGTTTTCATCTTTTTCAATTTAGCGTGTTACATGGTGTTTGTTTTCTTCCTGGCCAGGAGTAGTCAACCACTAATCATTGTTTAATTGCTTTCAGGAGTAGGACGGCCAACAATTAAAAAAAGTTACAGCTTAGCGCTCTTTTTTCAGCGGAATGGAAAATGCCAGCAATCGGGTATTCAAACTGATCTCTGAAAGTTTTCCCTTTTCATTGGTTTCGTAGTCCAACCGCTCGCTACTCACCGAAGAAACGACATTCAGTCCGGCATTAACCAGGTCCGAAAACTTCAGGGGTTCATCTTTGGCCTTGTGCAATACTTTTTGAGCCAGGTATTCGTCAACCGTAAGATAGTCGGGGGACAAAGGTTCGGCCTGCTTGGTCGTCCCTGCTAAGGCAACAGGCGCACTACTGTCTGGTAGTTCCAACCGGCTTGAGATCGGAGTCAACTTTTGAGGAACTTCTTCCCGCTTAGGCTGTAGCCGATCCGATACTACAGGTTCCTGTCTGGCTAATTGAGGCTGAATGGGTGCTACTGGCTCCTTCGGCATTACGGTTTGTCCCTTTGATTCTGCAGCTGTTTCTTCAGGAGTTGTTGCCGGACGACTTGCGAGCTGTTCCTTTTCTTTCGAAGTTGTTGGCTCCATTACTGGCGTAACCTGATCGGTGTATTGAATTGTCTGTTCCCGCTTAAACTCCGTATCCCAAACAGCCCATACCGCAAAAAGCAGAACCAGGGCAGCAGCCACCCGGCTTCCCCATAACAAAACAACTTTTCGCGCCGGCTTTTTATACAGAGACTTTTTATTGCTGAACTGAATGGAATTGTCTGGCTTCAGCTGGGTTTTCAAAAGCAAATCGAATTGCTGCTCCTTTTGGGGATCAGTGGTCAACTCCCTTAAAAAAGCGAGTTTATCGTCTTCTTCCAAATCGTTTTCCAAAAAGGCAACCGCCCGGTAATCGAACGAAGATTCTTCCGTAATTTCCTTTTTCAAAAGGGCCTTCTTATTCGGGAACATGCGCTCATCAACCGGAACCCGAATCGACGAAACCGCTTTCAGCTCTTCGTTCAAGTCGGGATTATTCGCCAAAAAGTCCAGGAAATCATCGACCTGACTATCCGGCAGATTACCATCCAGATAATCCAGAAAATAAATTTCGTAATTGGATCGGTTAATATTCATGGTTCAAACAAGCACATCTAATTTCCCAATATAATTTTTCAGAAACACCCGGGCCCGGTAAATGTATACCTTAACCTGAGCTTCGCTAAGCGCGGTTATGTCGCTGATTTCTTTGTACGAATAGCCTTCATAATCGCGCAAGAGTAGCACCGCACGCTGATCATCGGATAACTGTTTAATGGCATGATCCAGCACTTCTCCAACATCAGAGTAATGGGTGGAATGCCCCTCTTCAGGAAGCTGCGACTCCTCGCAACTCACCTGGCGCTGGTCTTTCCGAATCACATCGATGGTGCGATGATAAGCCGTTGAAAACAAATACGACTTAACCTTAGCGGCATCTACCGAATACAAATGCATCCATAGTTTCTCGAAACTGTCCTGAACAATATCCCGGGCTTTCTCTTCATCCTTGATATTCTTCAGTACAAATCGAAAAACAGCATCGGCATGCCAATTTATGGCTTGATTATAATCGTCAACGGTCATTCTTTCATAAGATCATTACAACCTTAGGACGACCAAACGACTAATTTGTTACAGCCAGCAACTGACTTAATTGTTTTTTTGAATGCGAAAGGCGAATAGCCTCCTTCAGTGTTTCATCAATATCCTTAATAATTGGGAAGAAGCCTTCCTCGCCGATGATATTTCGGGCAATGTAGGCTTTAATCTGGGTTTCGATAATTTTACCACTGGCTTTAAGGCCTTTCGAATCGCGCTTGACACCTTCCTTCTCGGCATAGGCCACAAATTGATTCATAATCTGTTTTTTGTCGAGGTAGTCAACAAATTCGGCGGCCGTTTTCAACATGTTGAGCTGCTCTCGGTGTTCATCGCTGTATTGGAACGCAAAATGGTAAACCAAGGCTTTTTGAGTAATCTTCGAAAAGTAACCGGAATAGCCCGTGGTATCGGCCGAAACAAAGTAATCGGGCATAATGCCACCACCACCGTAAACGATTCGACCTCCAGCAGTTTCATACTTCAGCGAATCGGCAAAATGAATGCTGTCCGCCACCTGAAACTCGCCATGTTCGGCCCGGTTAATGATGTCGTGATAATAGTCCATATTGCCTTCTTCGTAAGGTTTCTGAATACTTCTACCACTTGGCGTATAGTAACGAGCAACCGTTAGGCGAAGCGCTGAACCATCGCGAAAAGGAATCTGTTCCTGCACCAGACCTTTACCAAACGAACGACGTCCAACCACAATTCCGCGGTCATTATCCTGAATAGCACCGGCAAAAATTTCGCTGGCCGATGCCGAATATTCATCAATAAGTACAATGACTTCTTTATCTTTAACGATTCCACTTTCGGTTGACGTGTATGTTTTTCGCGGTTGCGATTTCCCTTCGGTATAAACAATCAACTTCCCTTCCGATAAAAATTCGTTAACCATACTTACCACAGAAGCCAGGTAACCTCCTGGGTTTCCACGTAAATCAATAATAAACTTCTCGGCCCCTTCGGCTTTTAGTTTGGAAATACCATTGATGAACTCATCATAAGTTTTCTCTGCAAAACGGTTCACTTTAATAAATCCGGTGCTGTCATCAATCATATAACTCACGTCGATGCTGTAAATTGGAATGTCGCCGCGGGTAATTTCAAATTCAATTAACTCATCAATCGACCGGCGTTTTACGCCAATCCGCACCTTGGTGCCTTTTTCGCCCCGAAGCACGGTAAGCACATCCTGGTTTTTAATATCAATGCCGGCAATCACCGAGTCGTTGACCGTAACAATGCGGTCGCCCGGCAAAATGCCGAGTTTAGAAGAAGGGCCGCCCGAAACCACATCAATAACCTGAACAGTATCGTTATGAATAGAAAACTGCACACCAATCCCCCCAAAGTTTCCCTGCATCTCTTCATGCACTTCCTGCATGTCGCGGGCCGGAATATAAGCCGTGTGCGGATCCAGGTTTTTCAGCAACTCCGGAATGGTTTTCTCTACCAATTCATCGGTTTCTACAGAATCAACATAGGCCTGATTGATCAGCTCAACAATGGTGCTCAGCTTGTTTCCCCGGGGAGGCGTCAAGTTCTGAAGCGATGGTTGGTGAAGCTGACTCAGGTTGTTGCCCAGAATGATTCCAATAATCACTGAAACAGCAATTAGAATGGGTAGGTATATGCTTATCTGTTTTCTGTTCATGACTTTTCTATTCTTCTATTTCAACCTGAACCACATCGATATCGGCTCGTTTCAACAGGGTTATTCCATCCTCCAGACGATAGTTATCGGTAAAAACAACCCGCTTAATACCAGCCTGAATGATCAACTTGGAACATTCAAGACAAGGAGACGAAGTAACATACATGGTCGCGCCCTCACTGCTGTTGTTCGATTTGGCGACTTTGCTTATCGCATTGGCTTCGGCATGCAGCACATAGGGTTTGGTCAGATTATTTTCGTCTTCACAAACATTCTCAAAACCAGAAGGAGTTCCATTGTATCCATCCGATATGATCATCTTATCTTTAACTAAAAGTGCACCGACCTGGCGCCGCTTGCAATACGAATTCTTGGCCCAGATTGAAGCCATTTTCAAATATCGTTGATCAAGTAAAAATTGTTTCTTTTCCATCAGATGAATTAATTAATTGTCCAAAAGTAATAAATCATCAGTCGCAAATTGCTGAATCAATTACAAAAAAACGTTCATTCCTGATTTCGAAATGAACGTTTCATCTTTAATTTCAGCTAAAAATATCAAACGTGAATAAATTTTTCCACCGTATTTAAAAGATCTTTGGATTTAATGGGTTTGGCCAGGTAATCGTCACATCCGGCTTCCAGGGCTTTCTCCCGGTCATCGGACATGGCAAAGGCGGTTTGTGCCACAATAGGCAAGTCCGGATCAATGGACTTCATGATTTTTGTTGCCTCATAACCATTCATTTCAGGCATCTGAAGATCCATCAACACCAAATCAATAGCTTCCTTCTTGAAGATATCAACAGCCTCTTTGCCATTCTTTGCCCAATAAATCGTTGCTTTAATTTTGCTCAATACAGCACTTAAGTACAGGTAATTCGACTCAACGTCTTCGGCGATAAGAATTTTAGGGTTGTCAACTATTGTCATTGCTTCGTGATTAATCTCCTTTATTTAATCAAAGATATTGAAAGATTTATTTAAATACCATAGTTGTATTTATTTTTTGAAAATCGAAGAACACCTCCATTTTCAGTCAGCCTATACGCTCAGCTCCCTTAAAGAACCTTGCGTGCAGCACACCCTTAGCCAGTACATTCACAGCCTAATCCGTTCACAATTCACGAAGCCAGTTCAACTCTGAGCCTCTTTTATCGCTCCATCATACTTTCTGCCTTGTCTTATTCTTCAAGTGCATCGTGATGAATCCTGTTAAATAGTTGCTGCATTCTGGTATCGGTATTCGCAATAACGTCAGCACATTCCTTCAACTCTTCAGAAACATCTTCCGGCTTATTATTCAAGAACTTATAGGCCAATTCGTGTTCCAGCGAGGCCCAAAAATCCATCGCAATCGTCCGTATCTGAACTTCAACACTTACCATCTCTGTGCGCTCCGATAGAAAGACAGGAATTGTGACAATCAGATGCAGACTCCGATAACCATTGGGCTTGGGGTTTTCAATGTAATCAGACTTACGGATCAACTCAATATCGGACTGTGAAGACAACAGATTGGCAATAAGATAAATATCATGAATATAAGGACAAATCACCCGCACTCCGGCAATGTCTGTCAGGTTCTTTCGGGCCGATTCAACACTCATTTCCAGCCCTCGCTTGTGCAATTTTTTCATAATGCTTCGGGGCGACTTCACACGCGATTTAATTTCATGAATGGGGTTCCTGTCCTTGGTGTACTTAAACTCATCGTTCAGGTTCTCAAGTTTGGTTCTTATTTCACGAATAGCGGCTGCATATAAATTTTGAGTTTCAATTAATGAGCGGATAACTTGAAGGTCTTTAGACGTGAAGTGCATTTCAGTCAAACCTTCAAACAAGTAGGCTTCATCTGACAATTTATTGTTTTCCATTTCTAACTAGTGTTTAACTTTGGTGGAAATAAGTGAATTTGAAAGATCAAAGCAAGAACATCGGGCTTAAAAAAGGTTAAAAAGGAGGCGTTATAAAAACGCGGGGAGAGCTGACAAAGGCAGTTTCAAGTTTAACTCACTGGATCTTTGCACCTTAAAGCAAAAACGCCCGACTATCGTTAAATAGTCAGGCGTTTGTTGTACCCGGGGCGGGAATCGAACCCGCCTATCTGATATTCAATGCTTGTTACACACTGTTTTTCAGGACAAATATATAAAATATTTCAATCTTTTTGGTGGGACTTTTGGTGGGACTTTTAATTGTCCGTTAGAGATAATATATTTCTCGAACATCGTCTTTCTCCGTTGTTAATAATTTTGGATAATCAATACTTTGCATACATTTAACGTTGTGCCGTCGTACTTTTTTTCAATCCTTTTTTATTGTAATTTTCCTGTCTGTCATTTTTTTTGCCATAAATATCAATATTCTCTGACGTTGAGTATTTTTTCCAATCCCTCTGCAACTTATTAAACTCATCTTTATCACAAAGCTCAAATCTTTTTAGTGCATAGTACATCGCTGTTATTGATATATCCGTAAATTTTGAACGATGTCGTTTTTGGCAATTAGGACACCACATCATAGGCGGTTGAATATTTAAATCAGTTCTAATTTGGCTTAAGGCTTTATTCAAATCATCTACTAAATCAAAATGCTGTTTAATTGACATTTTTGAATTCCACCTATTTTCTAGAATAACCTTTAATTCAGGTAACCAAGTTGTCTGTGCTTGACCTTTTGGCATAATTATTCAGGTTTTTGTCCATTATTTATTTCTTCCATTTCTTTATGAGTCACTCCGTATGGAAAACCGCCACTTGTATAACCAATAATCATCGCCAAATTTTCATCACTTTCAAAACTGCTCCGACCATTTAATTCTTCTTCTCGTTTTTTCTTGAATAAAAGTCTTTGCAGCCTATGTGTTTGAATTGAGTTAATCAATTGTCTTTCGTATTCCTCTGAGATTTCCACTCCAATCATTCTTAGTTCTTTAACCGCACACAATTTGTCAACAGAATACTTTTTTGAATATCCTTTAACAAGATTGTTACCTGAATATGTTTGTATCCAGTTTTTAGCAGAATTAAGTCGTCTTTCTCTTTTTGGAGTATTTTTCATTTAACCTATACAATTGGATCTTTGGGTAAAGCTAATAAATTCTTTATATACCGCTCATTGTTATAAGGTTTCTATTTTTCATAACATCAAATAACTCAACAGCTAAACATTGTCCAATTGTTGGTTTGGAAATCATCAAATCCATATTTGTTTTGTGTATTCAAATTGAAAGTATACATCAGCATTGAAAAAATTAGAATTAATCTCATATTTTAGTTTTCATATGATTGTTCTTCAGTGGTGTCAGTATGTGCTTTAGTTTTTAACAAAATTAGGTTAGGTTTTTAGACAGTCTGACGTAAAGTGCATGTTGCGTACAAAGTGCCAGCCTTAATGTTTATACCGGCCTGTCAGTATGAAATATGCACAGTGTTGTGTTTATGTTGTTTGTTACCACCGCCTGTTCCTATTCCCAACAACAGTAGTTGTGAAAACAGTCCGCTCATAAGAACTAAGATGTAACAGCCGCTTTAAGGTACAGCTGATTAAATTTATATCCGTATAAGTTTTGCCGGCTGTATTGTCAGGATTTTAGGTAATTAACGGCGCGTAACAAGCTAATTATTGTTCATTGTCAGGTTGCTAATTGCAAATGGCATATTGCACGGTGTTAGCGCAAGTATTTTGTCTCTTTAGTCAATTTGCTTGTTTTTAAAAATAAGTAATATGTCAGTAAATGTCATTGACCAATTAACGCAAGAAAAAATTGATAACATCAAGGCGGACATTGAACAAACAGTTGATTTGCTAAACCGAAAAATTGTAGATGCTAAAATTAATATGATTACTGCCTATCCAAAAGCAGACGACCATCCCACTGCTGATTGTTATATGGTCAAGATGCGATACAGCATTAATTTGTAGCTTTTCTTTCAAGTGTTTCGTTTATTCTGTCAATGTTTGATTCTACTTTGAATAGTATTTCGTCAACAGTTTCTTGGTGTGTTTGCTCTTTGCGGTCTTTGATTTTTGATTCAATGTCATCAAGTCTGCGAAGAATTAACGTTTGTGTTCCGATTATAAATTGCATTAATTCTTTTTCGGTTAGTTCGTCGAGATTTTTGGTGTAATCAAGTTTCATAATTTATAAAATTTAAAAGTTAATGGATTTAGCTATTCTTTGTTGTCATCTTCTTGGTTTAGATTTTCGAGGAGTTTTAGAGTCAGTTGATTTGAATTTTTGTAATACTCGAACTGTTCCTTATGAAATTCCATTTGGTCAAGAAACTGTTTCTCGTGACCCTGTGGATAATAATGTTTCTCAAAGTCGTAATTTTTTAAGTCCTTGTACCCAAGGTCTTTTGAAATCTCAGACAAAAGGTCAACCCTCAAAAGTCTCCACGTTTTGTCAGGGTCAACCAAGTCTTTCTGTTGAAGAGAATCATAGTATTTATGCCATGCAGTTAAAACAGTTGGAGTATCAGCGAATACAACATCTATCCTATTTAGAGCGTCTACAAAATATTGGGGTACCGGTGAACCCCTATATGAAAATAGTGTGAAAAATAAATTGCGTTTTGCGTCGTCTTTTTGTTTTGTTTCGTTTAGTTCTCTTCCAACTTTTACTGCGTCAGTAGGAGATTTGCTTATTACCCAAACATTTATTCCGAGAATAACAGTATTTATTATTAATGTTACCATTCCTATTGTTTCCATATTGTTTAGTTTAGTTTTTAAGCCCTGTTAGTTTAGATAAAAAATCATTTGCTTTTATAAGTAGTTCCTCTTCTTCCGGTGTGTAATTAAATCTTTGTCTGTATCTTTTGTGGGTTACGCGGAAGAAGAATATTGAAAGTGATTTTTTGCTCGGTGGTACAATAAACGATAAAATTGCTGTTGCAACGACACATCCAATTATGTATAAAATACTCCACCATTTTACGGAAGATATTAAAACATAAAACGCAATTACCCACAAAATGAGAATAATCCATATAGAATTTAAAAACCACTTTGGCTGCATTACTACCTGTAATTTGTTTTGTTCTATTTTACTTGGAGACATAATTTGTGATATTTCATTCACGTGTTCTCTTGTTTTGTAGTATATACTCGAAATAATTACAATTACTGCAATTATGATGTAGTCTGTTGTTGTCATTTGTTGCTTTTTTAAAGGTTTCTTTTTTAAGTTGTATTTTTGCTATATGAAAAGAGTAGATTTTATATTTGCTAAAAACGGTAGAGATATTCTGGTAAAAGAATCACCTAATGGAAAGTTTATTCTATCAAAACATATTTGTCGAAAACAATCGGTTGATAAGGATTTGAATCAGGAACAAGATGATATCCGTCGTTAGATGGCTGTAATATTACAAAAGCGAAAGGATGATTTGGATTTGTTTCTTTGGCAAATTCAGTCATTCCTTTTTCTTGACTTATTCTAAATGACATTACTTCTCCTTTTGCTTTTGATATTATTGATGCTTTTATTCCGTTTTTAATTCTTTTAAACGTAAACACCAAGTCTCTATGTGTTAATTCATTTTTTAAGTTTGAATAGCAATCTATTGCTTCTCCTAATAAGTTTTTGTGAAATTCCAATCCGACAACAGATGGTTCTTTTTGAACATTTCTTGTCGGATGAAAGGCTATTTTATTTGCCATTGAAAAGACTTGTTCAATTTTTTGTGTATCCATTTTTAAATCATTTTAAGCATTATCCTCGTGTTTTCTTTTCAATATTTGCGCTAACGGTCGGCGGTATGAAACGTTGCGCATTTTGAAACACAAACTTATCAGCCCGCTAAGCTGTTGATTAAATGTTATATTGCTCAAATATAGCACTATCCGCGCAATGTTTTATGACCGCGTGTTAGGGGCTGGTGTTCATTCATTTCTGTCTGTTTATCAATTATTTAGCTGTCATTTCACTGTCTTTTTCAATCCGCACCAACCTATCCACGAAGCACAAATTTATTTTGCTTTTTTGTGGGAGGGCAACCCTAAAACCGCCCTTAAAGGCGGTTACTTGGGCTGGCTTTGTAAGCTCTTTGGTAAGCTTTGGTCGTGTGTTTGCTTGTGGGGCTTGCCAATGTGCTAACAAATAGGGTGGGCTTTCTAATGATTTTAAGAACTAAATTTTATATAAACAAAAATTCAACAACATTGCCCAGATTGAGTGGGAGGACACTTTTCTGTTCCATACGAACAAAACACGCAACAATCGCCCTGTTTTGGTTTTAAAACGGTATGGCAATTTTTACATTCATAAAAGAACTGGCAGGAACCCTCCGGCATTTCTTCTTCTTTTTGATGCCCGCAATTTGGGCAGGTTATGATTGAATGGTATTGAATTTTCATTTCTTTAAAGTTTTCAACAAACAGTTTTGCATTCTTTTTCAATCCTTTCATTCTCAATTTGAAAGGTTGTGTGTCCTATCCCGAATTCGTGTTCAAGTTTCTCCTGTAATTCAGCAATAAATTTATCATGATACCCTTTGGGCATTATCAGGTGGGCGGTTAATGCTGTTTGGGTGGTACTCATTGCCCAAACGTGTAAGTCGTGAATTTCTTCAACACCTTTTTGTGCCAACAGTAATTCCCTGACTTTTTCGAGGTTGATGTTTTTAGGTACGGCATCCAGCGCCAAATCTATGGAATCGGTAAACAAGCGCCAGGTGCCCCAAAGTATGACCAGGATGATGATAAAGCTCATCACAGGGTCAATCCATTGAATTCCGGTGAGGTTAATCAATAGCCCGGCAACAACCACGCCCAACGACACCCCGGCATCGGCAGCCATGTGCAGGAATGCCCCTTTGATGTTCAGGTCGTCTTTTTGGCCTTTCATAAACAGTAAAGCAGTAATGGTATTGATTACTACACCTATTCCGGCAACAATCATCACTTGAGTACCTGCCACGGGTTCGGGATTTTTGAATTTCCCCACAGCATCCCAGCCGATGGCTATTACTGCTCCAAAAAGCAACAGCGCATTGAGTATCGATACAAGGATGGTTGTTTTGCGCAAACCATAAGTGTATTTTCCTTTTGGTTTTATGGAAGCAAGCCGGATTGCTGCCCAGGCAAAAATCAAACTCAGAACGTCGCTGGCGTTGTGACCTGCATCGGCTAATAATGCTGATGAGTTGGCTACCAGACCATAAAATATTTCAACAGCAACAAAGGCGATGTTTAAACCAATGCCAATGGCAAAAGCTTTTCCGTAACTTTTTTGCGTATTATGTTCATGCGAGTGTGCCAAAACTGATTACTTCGAAAGTTTTAAAATCCTCACTGCCCCGCGCATCACAAAGGTGAAAACAATACCACCAATGACCAAATCAGGCCATTTGCTGTTCAAAAAGTAAACCAAAACACCTGCCACTATCACACCGCCATTTACAATAATATCATTTGAAGTGAATATGGCGCTGGCCTGCATGTGCGCTTCTTTGCTTTTGGCTTTGTTGATGAGCCACAACGAAACCAGGTTTCCGGCAAGCGCCAGGATGGAAACAATAATCATCCACTGAAAGAGGGGCGTTTCGCTACTGCTGAAAAAACGGCGAAGCACTTCGGCAAAACCAAGCGTAGCCAGGCCCATCTGGAAATATCCGCTGATTTTGGCTACTTTTTTCTTTCGGGAAATGGCCGCACCCACTGCAAAAAGACTGAGCCCGTAAACAATAGAATCGGCCAGCATGTCCAGCGAATCGGCCACTAATCCCATGGAATGCGATATCCATCCGGTAGTCATTTCCACCACGAAAAAGGTAAAATTGATGCCCAGCACCCACCAGAGTATTTTCAGCTGTTGTGAATCGTCTGCACCGGGCGGTAATTCCGTTTCGGTAGTATTTCCGAGTTTGTCACCTAATTTTAGCTGGCTGATTGCCTGGTGGATTTCATCCACAGGGCCTGAATGATATACCTCCAGCTTCCGGTTTTCAATATCAAAAACCAGGTTTTTAACGGATGAAATCCCTTCCAGCTTCATCCTGATAAGGGATTCTTCGGAAGGGCAGTCCATTTTACTGATGGTAAATACAGATTTGAACATGTGAACTATTCTTTATGCAAAACCACATTTAGCGGGATAAAAGCGCCCACCTTCAAGCCCCAGTCAATATTATCAACAGGGGTAAACAGAAATACAAAGGCATTTCCCACGTTCCCTAATTTGAAATTGGGGCCGGTCTGGACTATGAATTTATTTTCATCTATCATATACTCTTCCGCCAAAACCCACGATACCGGGATTTTTTTGTCGAACCCTACAAACCAGTATTCGTTAAAATTGTAGATGGCGTTGGCAAAGGGCGTGTATCCCACCGACAGGTAGGTTTTATTATTGAACATGGCGCCCAATTCGGCATGGATACGGGTTATTTCCTTTTTGTTACCATCAAAATCGTACATCACAAAAGGGTTAACACGTACCCCTGTAATTACTTTTAACCGCTCGCCTTCCTGGGCATTCGTGGTGAATGCCCAGAAAAGTGCGAAGGCTAATAACAATAATTGTTTTCTCATTTTCAAAAGTTTTGAATATGTTCCCCAAATAAACTGCAAGCAGAATTATAGATTCTCAATCACCTTCTCAAGTTTCGCCCTGATTTCATTGGCGATATCACTTAATTCGTCATTTTCAACCGCCTGCATCGAAGCCACCGGGTCAACAGCAGCTACTTCTGTTTTGCCATTATCCAGTTCCTGCACAATTACATTGCAGGGGAGCATGGCCCCGATTTTGTTTTCGGCCAGCAGCGCTTTATGTGCAAAAGGAGGATTGCAAGCCCCTAAAATTTGGTATTTTTTGAAATCTACGTCCAGCTTCTTTTTTAATGTAGCCTGTACATCAATTTCGGTCAACACCCCGAAACCTTCTTTTTTTAGTTCTTCGGTTACAATTTTAATGGCTTTGTCGAAACCGTACTCTGTTGTTTTTTCAATGTAATACTTCATGATATTTTTATTTTACATTAAATCTTTTTTTCGTTCTTCAAACTCCTGTTTGTTTATTTCGCCACGGGCGTAGCGCTCTTTTAAATAATCGAGCGCCGACTTACTTTCGGGTGGGTTGCCGGGGCGGTTATTTTGACTCATTCCTTTAACAACCATCCAAACAACGGCAATTACGATAATGAGCCCTATAACCCACCACCAGCCCATTCCCATTCCCCATCCGTGACACCCAAATCCATCCATCATAACATTCTCCTTTCTTTTTATCGCTTGTTTTTTTAAAAACCGAACTGGTGTTTACCAACAATTGCTGCGACGTGACATCATCATCTGTTTACGAGAATTCATTCCCATATTACCTGCATGCCAGCAATTTTCCGACATATCCCACCAATTGTAATTGTTGTTGTTAAAGTAGGTGAGTTGCTTTTCAGTAAGAAGTTTTTTTACCTGAACTTTTGTTTCCAGGTTGATATCCTCAATCTTTTCTTCTTTATCGCGGATAGTGCTTCTCAGTGATTTCACCTTTTTTACATCCAGGTTTGGATTTGAATTGGCTGCCTGGTATTCCATCCTTAAACTGCGAAGCTCATTTTCGATTGGGAGCTTTTTCTCGTAGCTGTTTTTACGGAGCTCATTAATTTCCGTAATTTGTTCGGCTGTTAAAGCATATTCTGCCGGGGTGTTGTAATTCCACCATTGGGCATCTGCGTTAGCCGACCAGTTTGAGTTACAACAATGAGGTTGTGCCATTGCCTGCGATGCAGAAAAAACAATCAATCCTGCAAGTAAAAAAGCCATTTTAAATTTTCCAGTTTTCATAATTAATAATTTTTAATGTTAGACATTCTAATAATTTCAACATCAAAATTACCAATAAGTTAGTGCAACACTATTGCAAAGTTTAATCGCAGCGCGGGCACACCCCGTTAATGATGAATTGCGCATTATCGTAGGTGTAGCCTTCAGGCAGTTTAATGTTGGGAATTGGAAGTTCTTTCATACAACGTGTCCTGCCACAACGCGTACAATAAAAATGAACGTGTAAATCATGTATATTACAGGTACATTCATCATCGCAAACGGCATACTTCACTGAGCCTGAACCATCATCAACTGTATGCACAATGAAATTGTCTTCAAATGTTTTAAGCGCCCTAAATATGGTTGAACGCTCCACTTTTTCAAACCGTTGTTCCAAATCCGCCAGACTCAGCGCTTTCCCGGTTTCGGCAAGTGTTTTGTAAACCAGGGTGCGCATGGCTGTTGGTTTGACGTTTTTCGATTCGAGTTTTTTGTCGATTTCATTATTTTCCATTCCTGCAAATATTTATGAGACAAATATTATTCATTGCTTTCGATATCCCAAATTTACATAGAATTTGAAACAAACAGCAAAAGATGAACAGGAACAACCGCAGGTCAAGACAAACTTTATTATTTGACTCCTTCAAATACTTTCAAATAATTTGAACTGTTCTCGATTGAAAATTTGTAAATACACGAATTCATATTTGGATTAAATCCCCCAAAATGATTGTCATTTTGATTGTGTTGGGTATTCATGTGATTGGTCCAGGCGTTCCATTGGTCAGTTCCTGCCCAATTGCTGTTGCCCCAACCTTGATTCATATTTCCCCAGCAATTGCCATCGTTCATCCAGGCATTATTTTCCCAACCGGATTGGCGGTTTGTGCAAAAATCGTAATTATTCCTGTTGTGTCCATATTCATTGTAAAATTCTTGTCCGGTATGACACACCATAATGCTGTCATAGTTTTGGTATAGTTGCATTGTAAAGGTTGAATCAAAATTGTAGGACAAACAATGCATACTAACTAAGCTATCGTTTATTAGCGTTACATTTAGTGTTGCCGGACTGGACTGATTAGTAGCTGTACTCTTAAGAGTACCTGTATATGTGCCGATTACGCTGGAAGCTAAAGTATTATCCAAGGGTGTTTCTTCTTCCTTGTTACATGAATAAAAAAGGAATCCAACTACTGCTACCATTAAAAAAATAACTTTTGTATTTTTCATGCCAGTAAATAATTTATTTCGTTTCATTTTTCTATCCTCCTATTTTATTCCAATATAAATCCTGCATTTTTAACTTTTGCCTCCAATTCGCTATACGCAATTTGTTTTGGATTGTATTCAATAAGTACCTGGTTCGATTTACGATATAACTTAAAATCTTCAACACCTTTAATTCCGTTTAACAAAGTCGTCAATTTCTCGTTATCACCTTCTTTATGCTCAACAAAACAGATTACGGTTTTTCTTTCATCAATTTTAATTGTAGTGATTTTATTATTTTCATTGAGTTCAGCTTCTAAATAGAGGGCAAAAGGCAAATCTGTCAATTTTGTTTCCTTTCCGTTGTATGTTACTCTCATGCTTTTGTCTATCTGAACCGGCATGCAAGCCTGTGTTCCTAAAACACATATTACAATTCCATCGTCACCTAATTTTTCACCACCGACTGTTCCAATAATTTTTTCTGTTTCCTGCGCATAGATGTTCGCAATTGATACACCAAAAATCAGAACTGTTGCTTTGATTACATTTAATATCTTGTTCATTTTGAATTTTTTAAATTTTAAACTTTTGTATGAAAATTTCTGTTTGATTTCGCTTTTTTGAAAGCGGGCAAGTTGCCTTGCCTGCCTTCAAAAAAAAGCATCTAAACTATTACAATCCTTTGCTATTCAGAAAGGAGTTGATTTTATATGAACCACTTGATTGATTATATGCGTGTAGCGCTGAATTTGAACTAAATAACAATTCCATTTCAGAATAAAGTGGGTCGTTAGCTGGGATAACATCCTTGAGATTGTTAAATGTCAGGCTTTTAATTTCCCCACTTCCATCCTTGCTGAAATAGTATTTTGTTCTTTTTTTTGTGCCTGTAAATGGGGAATGAGATACTACTTCTTCTCTGGTGTAAATCCATAAACCACTTTTATCTGCCAAAGTTAAGCGGTCATTATTTAAAAAACGGAAAAATTTCCCATCGCAAAGTTGATAGCCAAATATTTCGTTTTTCTTCAAATCAGTTTTCTCACCATTTTTAATTACTGTTACGTAATCTGTTTTAAAGAAATCGTTTGGTTTTATTTTGCCCTCTTTTGTAGCACAGTTAATTGAAACTTCCATTTTGCCATTTGTGTAATCTTCATAGGTTTTGTAAACCCCACATTTTTGTGCGCTTACATTTAGACCTATTACAGCAAAAATTGCTGCTATTATTATTTTAAAATTATTTGTTTTCATACTGATAATATTTAATTGAAACCTAAATTGTTATTTTAATATTTTACTTTGTGGAGGAATTAAATATTATCTCAACACAAGAACACCTGTAGTTGTGCCCTGTTTAAAGCAAACTTAGGTGTTAAAAATAAATTTAAGGGATAATTAATTATTCTGCCATTTTTATCTTGGTTGAAGTATTTAGTTTTACATATAAAAAACGGGCATTTTACGAATGGCTTGGTATTGTTACTAACTTTTTTTGAAGTGTTGAAAAAAGTATCGGTTATTTTAAATGTTACAACCCGAATATGGCAACCCGAACAAGGATTATCACAACATTTATTTGAGGTTTTATCAAAAGAAATTGAAAGTAGTTTTTCGAAACAAAAGTTCTCCTGTATGGTCACCCCTGTGGTAGTTAAGGTGAAAAACACGGCAAATGTAATATGAATCACTTTTTTAAACATCTTTCAAACTTTATAAAAGTTACTTTATCCACAAATGTTGTATGCTAATTTCTCATTACCCTCATGGCATTAAAAACAGCAATCAAAGCAACGCCCATATCCCCAAATACCGCTTCCCACATGCTGGCAATCCCCAAAATTCCAAGGACAATAAATGCTGCTTTAACCCCCAAAGCAAAAATGATATTTTGCCACACGATATTTCTGGTTTTCCTGGCAACATCCATAGCAACAGCAACTTTTGAAGGAGAATCAGTCATCAGCACCACATCAGCTGTTTCGATTGCTGCATCTGAACCGAGTGCACCCATGGCAATTCCCACATCGGCTCGGGCAAGTACCGGGGCATCGTTTATGCCATCGCCTACAAAAGCAACTTTGCTGTTCTTGTTCAGCATTTTTTCGATATGCTCAACTTTGTTTTCAGGAAGCAATTCGTCATAATATTCTTTAATACCCAGCTTCCGGGCAAAAATACTTGCGGCATACTTGCTGTCACCCGTGAGCATTACTGTTTTAATGCCTTTTTTGTTTAATCGACCGATGGCTTCAATGGAATCCACTTTCAAACTATCTGATATAACAATATAGCCGGCGTACTTCCTGTCAACCACAACATGCACAACCGTACCTTCAATTTCACATTTGTCATGCGCTATGTTTTCTTTATGAAGGAGCTTATCGTTGCCGACAAATACTACTTTATTATCAATGCTTGCACGGATGCCATGCCCGGATATTTCTTCCACTTTCCCGATTCTTGAATTGTCAAAATCCGGCTTATATGATTCTATTATAGATTTTGCAATCGGGTGGTTAGAATTATATTCGGCATACGCCGCGTATTCTGATATTTCTTCCTTTGAAAAGCCATTTGAGGTGACTATTTCTGTTACTTTGAATTCGCCTTTTGTAAGTGTGCCTGTTTTATCAAACACCACGGTTTTAATCTGGGTAAGTGCATCTAAAAAGTTGGAACCTTTCACTAAGATGCCTCTGCGGGAAGCACCGCCTATTCCTCCGAAATATCCAAGCGGAATACTGATTACCAGTGCACAGGGACATGAAATAACCAGTACTACCAATGCCCGGTAAATCCATTCGCTAAAAGTTGCGCCGCTTATTAAAAGCGGGGGTACAACAGCAATCAAAAGAGCACCAAATACTACCACAGGAGTATAATATTTGGCAAACGTGGTGATGAACTTTTCGGTTTCCGCTTTTTTGGATGTGGCATTTTCAACCATCTCAAGAATTTTTGAAATAGAAGAATCCTCAAAAAGCCTGGAGACTTTAACCGTAATTAAACCGGATTGATTTATCATGCCCGCTAATACTTCATCGTTTGGATTTATTTTACGCGGTACACTTTCCCCTGTAAGCGCTGAGGTATCCACAAAGGAATTCCCGTCAATTACCAGTCCGTCCAACGGAACTTTTTCACCAGCCCTAACTATTATTTCGTCTCCAAGATTCACATCTTCCGGTGAAACTTTTATTATATCCCCGCCATCTTTCAGATTGGCATAATCGGGTTTAATTTCAAGAAGCGATTTTATTGACCCGCGGGAACGGTTTACAGCGATATCCTGGAACAGTTCGCCAACTACGTAAAATAACATAACAGCAATTGCTTCGGGCATTTCATGTATTGCGAAGGCGCCCAGGGTTGCAACCGACATTAAAAATTGCTCGTTAAAAACCTGTCCCCGGTTGATGTTTTTAACAGCCGATGCAAGAACATTCCAGCCCACGATAAGGTAGCCCGTCACGAATACCGCATATTCGGCAAGATGAAAAGGCGTATTGTGAAGCTCCTCTTCAAAAATCAGGCCTGCCACTAAGAGCAGGATACCTGAAATTGCTTTAATAATTGTCCATTTGTTTTCAGCAAGTTCACTTGACGAAACAATTGTTTTTTCATTCTTATTATCTTCAATTTCAACTTCGGGTTCTATCTCTTTTATTTTGCTTTTTACTTTTTCCAGGTCATCAGTATCTATTGTCATTGAAGCAGTGGCAAAATTAACGCTCACAAATTTTACTACTTCCAGTTTGCTGACGCCTTCTTCAACCTTTGCCGCACATGAAGCACAGTCCAGGTTTTTTAATTTATATTTTTTCATACCATTGATTTTAAAAATTTATCCAGATAAACCGATAATCATTAAAACAGCAGGTCACTATTCATTTCATAGCAACCTGCCCTTCATCCGGCGATTATTCTTCGCCGTTTTTCAATCCCGTTTTCACCCGGTACACTTTTTCAACATCGGAAACATAGATAAACCCATCGCCCGGATTTAGTGTACAGCCATACTCGCAGATTATTTTCACAATAGCATCAACTTTTTCTTTTTTTGCAACAAGTTCAAGCTTTGCTATTTCACTATCGGTTATTGAGAACTTTTGCGATACAAAAGCTTCTTCATCCTGAAATTTCCCTGTTCCTTCAGCCATTGAAATGGTCATGTTCTCAAACCCTGCATCTTTTAAATGATGCACGATGTCATCTACTTTATTGGGTCTTATAAATGCTTTAATTTCTTTCATCGTGTTAATTTTTTAATGTTCGTGTTCAGTTTCTTCTTTTCCTAAATCTGCCAATAAATAATAGGCTGCATTCATTACTATTTTCGTATCATCGGGTAAGGGATTGAGCAATTTAATCTCGGTGTATCCCTCATCTTGTTTTCCGGTTATTACCTCTATCATGCGGAAAGCCATAACATGACCTCCATTTTCGTCGTCATGTCCTGCTTCGCCATCATGTTCCTCATGGTTTTCCTCAGCCTCATGGTCGTGTCCTTCTTCGTTTTCTGCTACTGCTTCATGTTCATGCCCCTCGTGTTCTTCAGCTTCAAGCGATTCATCCAAAATAAAGATATAGGATTTAGTTCCTTCTGTAACAATAGCATCGTTGGGTAATGTACGGGTATAATTTTCATCGGTATGGATGTGCCCAGAGATGTACATACCCGGAATAAGCCCCGGCATGGGTTCATTCAAGCTGGCATGCACATGTACAGCCCTGGAGTTGGCTTCAAATTCCTGCCCGATGGCGAATATGGTGGCCATGAGCTCCTTACCGGGAATATTGGCCACGGTAAAATGAATCTTTTGACCTTTTTCCAGCAAGTGAACATCATTTTCATACACCAGAAAATCGGCGTGGATTTTGCTGTTGTCGGTAATTTCAAAAAGCATGTCCTGTGCCCCGGCATAGGTGCCTACTTTTACATTTATTTCATTCACATAGCCATTGATGGGTGCTACAATGGGTACGCTGTTAGAAACTTCTCCTTCTTTTACTTTTTCGGGTGAAAGATGCAGGAGTTGCAGGCGGGCCTTCAATCCCTGGTACTTCGCTTTGGCCGAATTATATTCCGACTTAACCTGCTGGAACTCCCTGCCTGCACCTACATTGTTCTCGAAAAGTTCTTTCTGGCGTTCGTACTCCATTTCCAGAAATTCGAGCCGACTGGCCAAATCAGCAAAATCTTCCTGTAGCTTAATATAATCAGGGTGTTCGAGAATGGCAAGTGTTTGTCCTTTGCGTACCTTATCGCCCTGAAAAATTCTAATATCCCTCACATTTCCACCTATTACGGCGGTAACTTCTGCCGAGCTAGCGGGCGGTACCTGCATCTCACCGTTTGTTTTAACCATAGTGGTTAGGTTGCGCATCTGGAAAGTCCCTAATTTTAAATCCAGGGCTTCACGCTGAAGTTCGTTCAGCATTACCACACCTTCGGGGCCTTCATGCTCCGCATGTTCCCCGGCTTCACTGTTTTCTTTTTTGTTGCTGTTGCACGACATGAGCGTTACTACCACAAGAAGTGCTAAAAATATTTTCGTTTTCATTTTTATCTGTTTTTATAATTATTGACCTGTTATGTATTCCAATTGTTCTTTAATTTCGAAGAAATCTGATAGCCGTGATAAATATTCCTGCCTGGTTTTTATGGCTGATTCGGTATTCTGGATAAATTCAATATAACTGAGGCTGCCCAACCGGTAACCCAGGTTTGCCGCTTCAATTTGTTCGGCAGCAAGCGGCAGAGCTTCGCTTTTATAATATTCCAGCACTTCGCTCATTACTTTGTAACGGCTTAAAAGTTCCTTGTAAGAGGCATTCAGTTCCAATTCCCTTTGCTTGTATTCCTGTCCGGTAATCTGGTAATTGATACGGGCGGCTTTTGTTTTCCCTGACTGGGAAAAGAACAGTAAAGGAACGGAAATGCCTGCTTCCCAACCATAAAAACCCGAAGTGCCATCGACCGATTGCCGCGAGTACCCCAAATCTAGTTTGGGTAAAAAATTGGCCTTTTCGGCTTTCCACTCTGCATCGGATACATCAAGCTGCTTCCTGTAATAATTTAATAAGGGAACATTGTTTAATGAATCAACTGAAAAGGCAGCATGAATCGTTTTATCCCATGCTTGTCCGGCATCGGTAATTTTAACACCGCCAGGGTACATCAGGTACTGGTTCAGAATTTGCAGCGATGCCAGGTATTCGCTCTCAGCCTGTTTCATATTCACCATTAACTCTTTGTATTTAGCCGAGGCAGAAAGGTACTCAACTTTGGATGTTTGTTGGGTTTTAAACCGCAATTCGGCAGCTTTCAGAAAATTGGTATAAATACTGTCAAGCTGATTGTACAATTCTGTTTGCTTTTTTGCAACCAGTGACCTGTACCATGCAAGGCTCACGTTTCTTACCAGTTCATTTTCTGTCAGTTCAAGTTTTGAAACAGCAAGGTCGGTACGTGATTTATTCAGTTTGGTTTTGGCAGGTATGCCAAACAAGTCAATTTCCGATTGTGTAACCCCTATTTGGTTTTGAATACCCACTGCTCCGTTTCCGGTTTCCTCTTTACCGGTGTAGATGGACGTATTGCCCAAATCGTAAGCTGTAGCTTTCAGGGCTTTTTGTTTCTCCACATCGAGCGAAGCTGCTTTTAACGAAGGGTAGTTTTCTTTTGCCCGTTCAATTGCCTGCTCAAGGGTAACTGAATTTTCCTGTGCTTTTAAGCTTCCTGAAACACCAAGTCCGCCAATGATGAGCAGAACGGTTATTACCGTGGTATTGAGTTTAGGCGCTTTCAGTTTGGTTTTTCCCGATTCAACCATTTTGTACAATACGGGCAAAACAACCAGTGTTAGAAGTGTTGATGTTAGCATACCGCCAATAACCACGGTGGCAAGCGGGCGTTGCACTTCGGCCCCTGCTGAGGTAGAAATGGCCATAGGCAGGAAACCCAGTATATCGGTTGATGCAGTCAGGAAAATAGGGCGTACCCGGCGTATAGAACCTTTTTTGATAATATCACCAAGGCTGAGTTTTCCCTCTTCTTTTAACTCGTTAAAACCGCTTATCAAAACCAGCCCGTTCAATACGGCTACACCAAAGAGTACGATAAAGCCAACCCCAGCCGAAATACTGAATGGCATATCCCGCAGGTAAAGCGAAAAAATACCTCCCACGGCCGCCAATGGAATGGCCACGTAAATCATGAGGGTTTGTTTAAACGATTTGATGGCGAAGAATACCAGCATAAATATCAATGCCAAAGCAAGCGGCACAACCAACGTAAGACGCTTTGACGCCCGTTCGAGATTTTCAAAAGCGCCTCCGTAGCGAATGTAATAACCCGAAGGCAGTTCGAGATTTTCATCGAGTGTTTGCTGAATTTCTTCTACCAGCGATTTAATGTCCCTGCCTTCCACATTAATACCTACATAAGTACGCCTGTTGGTATTGTCGCGGCTTATTTGCATCGGGCCGGGCTGGTAGCTGACATCAGCTACTTCTTTCAATGGAACCTGGTTCCCGTTTGGGGTGTTTACAAATAAATTCCGAAGGTCGTCGATACTTTGGCGGTGTGCTTCATCAAGTCGAACTACAAGGTCGAACATGCGCTCTCCTTCATAGATAACCCCGGCAACGCCACCGCTAAAAGCAGTCTCTACAACCGTATTCAGGTCTTTTATTTTTAAGCCGTATTGCCCCAGTTTGGTGCGGTTGTATTTTACCGTTATTTGAGGCAGCCCACGGGTTGCTTCGGCTTTTATGCCTTCAATCCCTTCAATCCCTGCAATTAAACCGGAAATTTCTTCGGCTTTGTCGGCCAGCATATCCAGGTCGTCGCCGTATAATTTAATAGCCACATCTTCACGAATACCGGTTAAAAGCTCGTTGAACCGCATCTCGATTGGCTGGGTAAACTCGTAGTTTATACCGGGCAAAACACTAACCTTTTCTTTTACCTTATCAATCAGCTCCTGTTTTGATTCAACCTTTGTCCATTCATCCTCGGGTGTAAGAATAACAAATATATCAGCAATATCAATCGGCATGGGGTCGGTAGGCAAATCTGCCACCCCAATACGGCTTTGTATTGATGCTATCTCATCGGGGAAATTCTCCAACACAATCTGTTCGATACGAGTAGATGCCTTTTCCACCTCTGACAGCGATGTTCCGGGTTTCAGGAAAGCCTGAAAAGCAAAATCACCTTCGTCCAACTGAGGGATAAATTCGGCTCCCATACGTGAGAAAAGGAATCCTCCGGAAATTAAAAGCACCAAGGCAATCCCCAGTACAAGCTTACCTTTGCGTAAAGCCCAGGCAATTACCGGTTCGTAAAGGTTTTCGAGTTTCTCTATAAAACGCTCACCCCAGGTTTTTTTATCTGTTTTTGGTGGTCTCAGGAAAAGTGCAGCCATCATGGGTATGTAAGTAAGACACAGTACCATAACACCCAATACGGCAAATCCAAAGGTCATGGCCATGGGTATAAACATCTTGCCTTCCACACCCTGCAATGCCAGTACCGGGATAAAGACAATAAGGATAATGAGCTGCCCGAAAAATGCGGAGTTCATCATTTTACTGGCTGAATTGTAGGCTATTTCATTTCGCCGGGGCAGCCCCAGTTTCTTCCCGATAAATTCATTCCGGTGCAGATAAAATATCATGCTTTCCACGATAATCACCGCCCCATCGACCAGAATCCCAAAGTCGATAGCCCCGAGACTCATCAGGTTTGCCCAAACGCCAAACACTTTCATCATGATAAATGCAAATAGCAAGGCAAGCGGGATGGTAGAAGCTACCAGTAAACCGCCTCGTAAATTGCCCAAAAAGATGACCAGGACAAAGATTACAATGAGTGCCCCCAGTGAAAGGTTTTCGGCTACGGTGGAGGTGGTGCTTTTAATCAGTTTGCTGCGGTCGAGAAATGGTTTTATCTCTACGCCATCGGGCAACGATTTTTGGATTAACGCCATTCGTTCTTTCACATCCTTGATTACATCGTTGGAGTTTTCACCCTTCAGCATCATCACGATACCGCCTACGGCTTCGCCTTTACCGTCTTTAGTAAAAGCCCCGTAACGCACAAAACTTCCGTATTTTACTTCGGCCACATCGCGTATAAAAACAGGTTGCCCGTTTACATTGGCTACCGGCGTGTTGCGGATGTCATCGAGCGAGCGCATCAAACCTTCGCCACGGATAAAGTTGGCCTGAAAATTTTTTTCGATGTATGCCCCACCCGTGTTTTGGTTGTTCTCTTCCAAAGCCTCAAAAACGTCAGACATGGTCAGGTTCATGCTTCGAAGCTTATCGGGGTTAATGGAAATTTCGTATTGTTTTCCGCGCCCTCCAAAGGAATTTACTTCAACCACCCCCGGAACCATTGCCATCTGGCGTTTTACAATCCATTCCTGCATGGTGCGCAGTTCCATGTCGTTATACACAGTGTCGTAACCGGGCTGAACTTCAAGCGTGTACTGGTAAATTTCACCCAATCCGGTACTGATTGGCGCCATAAACGGCTCGGCAAATCCTTCCGGGATTTTTTCCTTAATTTCGGACAGGGCTTCGCTTACCAATTGCCGGGGAAGGTAGGTTCCCATATTGTCCTCGAAAACTATTGTTACCACTGACAGCCCAAACCGGGAAACCGAACGAATTTCGATAACCCCCGGCAGGTTGGCCACCGATAGTTCCACCTGGTAGGTTACAAACTGCTCAATGTCTTCGGTGCCCAGGTTGGGCGCGGTGGTAATCACCTGCACCTGGTTGTTGGTAATGTCGGGCACGGCATCCAATGGCACTTTGGTCATTGACCAGATACCTCCGATGATAAGCCCTATGGTCATTAAACCAATGAGGGCTTTATTTTTTATTGAAAAAGCTATGATTTTGTTTATCATTTCCTATTGATTTTATTTGTTATTGACTTCGTTTTATTATTTCGATTCATAATACTTTTTAAAGTTTTGTTTGTTTTTGAAGTAAGCAACTTCGGTTTTGTTCCTTTTTTTTAGACCGATTAAAGCATTTGCCTTTAGTAAGGTATCACCCGAAACCGGATCAGTCGTGTAGGCTACCTCATTGAAATGTTTTACCAAATGATTAAAGCACGACTGACTGCAGAAATAATAGGTTTCCCCTTTGTATTTCGCTTTATGGCTTTCATGAATTTGCAGGTTGTCCCCCTTCATACATATCCAATTGGCAGGTACTTCATGTTTATACCAGGCTATTTTACGCCAGGCAAATCTTGTGTCGCACCAGTAGGTATAAAAAACAAGAACAGACAAAACGCCAATGAAAAGGATGCCGAAACTAATCAGCATTGTCCTGTTAAATTTTTTATCGTCAAGCTTTTGCTTTTCTAAAAGCTGCTGCTTGCTTAATCTCTTTTTTTTCATACTTAAAAGATTAAGTGATTAATACTGCCGATAAAACGCTTTACCGGTTAAAATAAACTGAAAGGAAATTAAATTTTGGGCGGTTGCCAGATAGGGGCAATAGGGCTTGAAAATGCAGGTTCTTTCAATTTGATATCTAAAGTGATTTTTACTAAATTGACATTGGAAATACGAAAAAATGAAGGGAATGAAAGGGTTTGGCAACAATGACAAAAACAAAACGGGGAGCATAAATCAATGTCATTTGTCTGATTTGGGCTTTTTTTTACCAATTCCAAAGAAACGGAATTTGTATTGGCAGCATGAACATCATCGCACGGCATGGCTGTTAAAACCATGATATACACTGATAATATTACTGCTACATATTTCATTTAAAATTCATGTATTTTCTGAATTACAACGGCAAAGATACCCCAAAGTTCATGCAACCCGGTTGCAAAGTTATTGTTTGCAATTTGAACAAACACCTTTCACCACCATATTCACGCTTTCGAGTGAAAAGTTATTGGGGAGGTTTATTTTTGGAACAGGAATATCGTTTAAACAAAATGTTTGATTGCAATTTGAGCAAAGGAAATGGACATGCAGGTCTTCGGGTTGGCAATCGCAAGCTTCCTGGCACAAAGCATATTTTACCGAACCCGAACCATCCTCAATCGCATGAATCAGTTTATTCTCCTGAAATGTTTTAAGCGTACGATACAACGTTGCCTTATCCGCTTTTTCAAATTTTTGTTCCAATTCCGGCAGACTGATAGCTGTTTTTTGTTCGGTCAAAACCTGTAAAACCAATTCGCGCATGGCGGTTGGTTTGATGTTTTTGGATTTGAGTTTGTTGTCTATGTCCTTTTTCATTATACTAACTTTAACAATCTCGGTTTGTTCAAAGCTTAAATGTAACAATTATGCACCTGTGCGTAGGCAGAATTGCAGCTCTTTTTCAAGCCTTTGGTTTGGGCGTTGGCTTGTGGGGGCTTGGAAATGTGCTGCAAGGTGGATGGGGTTTCTTTTTTGCGGAGGAAGAAAAAAAACAAAATAAATTTCCATCAAATTTGCACTGTCTTATCATAAAGCTAAATCCACTGATATATCATTTTTTATAATTATCATTTCAGGTTGTCGTTGTGTCTTTTTCACTTGCCCCGTAGAGTAGAGCCTGACAGCCAACTCAATAATTATTGCACATAAATGTACAATTTTAAGTTGGGTGTCAGTACCCC